>DATFJO010000398.1:0-7154 GCA_035269145.1 Tangfeifania sp.
TAAAAATGAATTTCCTTAATTTCACCTGTAATTTTTGGCAACAGGTCTTTTTCAAGTTCAGCAAAAATATCTTCAGTTGTTCTGAAAAAAGGATTGATCCCGTTTGTTGAGTAAAATTTTTTGGTGTTGCTCAAATCGGAAACACACCAGCTTGTTTTTGTGGAGCCGCTGTCTGCAATAAGTATCATAGTTTGAAGTATTTTTGGTTTTAATATAATATTTGGAGTTTGGCTGGATTTTGTCTCGTGTCGAAAATTCTCACAATCTCGACCTTTTCATCTTTCAGCCTGTAAAAAATGGTGTTCTGTTTTGTTAATACGCATTTTCGTATTCTCTTTTGGCAAGAAAATATTGGATATTGCTTTGGATTTTTTGCTAATTGAACGATAATTTTATCAGTATGAAAAAGGAATTTGGCAGTAACTTCAATTCCCCACTGAAACATCAGGTAATCTGTAATGTTTTCCAGATCTTCCTTAGCATCTGGCGACCAGATTATCTTTTTATTTAATTTCATACTTTTTTTTCAGTTCTTCCATTACCATATTATGGCTGATTCCTTTATCCTGGTCTAACTGATTTATTCCCGAGTCAATTCCGGCTTTTTGAACTTCCGTAAGACTTTCCCAACTTTCTGACTCTACTTGTCCATTGATGAAATTCATTACTATGCCGTATAATTTATCAATATTTTTGTTGTCGAGAGAATCTATTTCTTTAATTAATTTTATTTTAAGGTTGGTTGCATTCATATTTATATATTTTATTCAAAAATAGAACTTAAAAATTTATGCTCCAAAACGCAACCCGGAATTTTACTGTGTAATTCTAAGCTATTATTTTGTTAATGATTTCAGGTTTTCGAAGAAATAGTATTGGTGGGGTAATACGGTAATTTGCAAATTATCTGCTAAACGGAATTCAAAGCAGTTTTAAAATGTATATATTTGCAATATACATGAAAGAGCTGCTGAAATATTGTACCGGATTTGATTGGGACAAAGGTAATTCAGATAAGAACTGGATTCGACACCAGGTAACACGGAGTGAATGTGAACAAGTATTTTTCAATGAACCTAAAATTATTAATGAGGATAAAAAACATTCCCAGTTGGAAGGGCGATTTTACCTGCTTGGCATAACTGACAGGAAAAGGTTATTATTCTTGGTTTTTGTGTTAAGGGGAAAATTAATCAGAGTTATTTCGGCAAGAGACATGAGTGAAAAGGAAAGGAGAATATTTAATGAAAAAACGAGAAAAAATACCGGCATTCAAAAGTGAAGAGGAAGAAAGAGAATTTTGGGCCAGTCATGATTCTGTGGATTATATTGACTGGGAATCATCGGAAAAGACGATTTTCCCGAATCTGAAACCTTCGAGTAAAACAATTTCTTTGCGGGTTCCGGAATATATTTTAGAGGAACTGAAAATGTTGGCAAAAAAAAGAGATGTGCCTTATCAGTCATTGATTAAAATGTATTTGAAGGACCGGATTGATAAGGAGTTAAATCATATTGCATAATTATGAAACTACTTCGTTACTTCTCAAATTTAAGATGGCCAAAAACAATACTTTTGGTTTCTTTTTTACTGCTGTTTAATAGGGGATTTTCCCTGCCATATCCTCCAAAACACGAATTCCGTGCAGTTTGGGTGGCTACGGTGGTTAACATCGACTGGCCATCGGAACCCGGACTTTCAACCAAAGAACAACAACAGGAAATTATTGACATTTTGAATATGCACCAGCGGCTGGGAATGAACGCGGTTATTTTGCAGGTTCGTCCTGCATCCGATGCATTTTATCTTTCGGAACTTGAACCCTGGTCACGCTACCTCACCGGAATTCCCGGAATAGCGCCTGACCCATATTACGATCCGTTGGAATTCTGGATAGATGAATGTCACAAACGGGGAATGGAACTGCATGCGTGGCTCAATCCGTATCGTGTGGCACAAAATTTCGAGCAGCCACTGGCAGCCAATCATGTTGCGTTTCAGCATCCCGACTGGATTTTGAAATATGGCAACCGCCTCTATTTTGACCCCGGTTTGCCCGAAACCCGGGAATTTGTTGCGGATGTAGTAAAAGATATTGTTGCGCGTTACGATGTGGATGCCATTCATTTCGACGACTATTTTTATCCCTATCCGCTGGAAAATGAATTTCCGGATACTTTGTCATTCAGGCTTCACAACCGGGGATTTTTCCCGGAAAACAAAGCCGACTGGCGGCGCGAGAATGTAGATATCATTATAAAAAAATTGAATGAAACCATTAAAGCCACCAAACCATGGGTGAAATTTGGCATCAGTCCGTTTGGTGTTTGGCGGAATAAAGCAGATGACCCGGAAGGATCGGATACCAGGGCCGGCGCCACCAACTACGATCATTTGTATGCCAACATTATAAAATGGCAGGAAATGGGCTGGATTGATTATACGCTTCCACAGCTTTACTGGCACATCGGGCATCCGCTGGTCGATTTTGAATTGCTTGCCAACTGGTGGAAAAAACATGCTTACGGGCGTGCCATGTACATTGGGCACGGTGTTTATAAAAGCAACCTGGCATCAACAGTTCCTGAATGGAGACTTCCCGGTGAATTGCCCCGGCAGGTCGGTGTGCTTCGGCAGATTCCTGAAATCGGCGGTTCGGCATTTTACAGCAGTAAACACTTTAAACGCAATCTGCAGGGTTTTCAGGACAGCCTCGTTTCAAGGTTGTATAAAAATCCGGCAATTGTGCCGCCCATGTCATGGATAGACAGCCAGCCACCTCAACCAGTAAGCGAATTCAAAAAACGCTGGTGGAAAGGCATAAAATGGGAAACTGCCGAAGTGCAAAATGAAATGGACAAACCCTGGCGGTATGTTCTTTATTTAAATGAACAGGGAACTGAATTTGACGCTTCAAACCCGGAATTTATTTTTGAGATTGTTCCTGCGGGAGATGATAAGTTTAAATTTTCGAGGATAAACCGGAATAAGAAAAAGTACGAAGTGCGAATTTCAGTGCTTGATCGGCTGAACAACGAAAGTAAAATAAGTGATCCTGTTATTCTGAAATTATAAAAAAGCAGAATACTGAGAAATTCAGATTCTGCTTTCTATGCAGTTAACTTAAGAGCGCTTGTAATTTACAAATTTAACCTCAGCTTATCCAACTCTTCGGTAATAAGTGCAAGTTCCCGCTCCGTTAAATCAATATCCATTGCTTTGGCATTCTGAATAGCTTGCTCAGGGTTGCGTGCACCAACAAGAGCAATTGTAATTCCCGGCTGTTCAACCGTCCAGCGAATTACTAATTGTGCCAGTGTAGCACCTTTATCGTTGGCAATAATTTTTATTTTTTCGAGAAATTCATTTGTTTTTTCAATGTTTTCATCTGTAAAATAAGGCAGTCCCGAACGGTGGTCACCCTCTCCGAATTCATATCCGGGTTTCATTTTTCCGGTAAGCAATCCGCGTTCCAGCGGACTGTAAGCCAGAATGGCCCTGTTGTTTTCAATGGCATAAGAAACCAGTTGTCTTTCTATGTCGCGTTTTACCATGCTGTAGGGTACCTGGTCCGAAATAACATCGATATAATTTAAGGCTTCGTCAAGTTGTTCAGCATCGTAATTGCAAACTCCCGCATATCTTACTTTTCCGTCTTTAATCAGTTTATCAACAGCTTCCATCGATTCCTGGATTGGGGTAGTAATATCGGGCCAGTGAATCTGGTACAGATCAATGTAATCGGTTCCCAGGCGGCGCAGACTGTCTTCGCACTCTTTCACAATGCTTTCTTTGCCGGCGTATTTGTATATGTCGATATCGTTTCCGCTGTTGTCTTTACTTTTAAATGCGAAATCGCCTTTTTTTAGGTCCCAGCGCATGCCGTATTTTGTAAGAATCTGGACTTTGTCGCGTGGAATGTCTTTAATCGCTTCACCAACAATTTCTTCGCTTTTGCCCTGCCCGTAAACCGGGGCTGTGTCAATGGAAGTTACTCCCAAATCGTAGGCCGCTTTAATGGCATTTACCGAATCGTTCTGTTCGGTTCCGCCCCACATCCAACCGCCGGCAGCCCAGGCGCCAAATGTTACCGTTGAAAGTTCCAAATCTGAATTTGCAATTTTTCTGTATTCCATATTGATTTTTTTTAATTAATGTCTACATGAGAATCAACTTCTCACATTTACTTTACAAATTGTATCGGTTTTTTGTTTGCCTGTTTTCCCATATTCTTTATAACACAGAACTTTTACCGACTAATTTGCAAAGAAATAGTTGCTTTTTGTAAAGTTGAGCAGAAAGCATTTCAGCAAGCCATCATTTTTATAACTTTGTGAACGGGTCGTATTTTTGATAAGAAGCCGAACCATAAAAAAAATTTAAAAATGAGTAAAATAGATTGTTTCATTGGATATTCAAATTTAACCGAAACATTAAACACAATCAACCAGTTATTGGCGTCGAAATTAACCGGAAATATTTTTGTGCTGTCTGCCGGTGAGGTTGATTTTGAAGACGCGGAAACACTTGTCTGCGAGCATCCGTATTCTACTTCGGCCCTACAACAAATTGCTGAAAAAGCAAGTGCTGAGTTCGTATTGGTGGCTTTACAAAACAGCGGCCTGGGAGTGGGATATTTTGCATTGGAACGAATGGCACAGGTGGCTGAAAATACAGGTGCAGCTATGGTTTATTCCGATTACATAGAGATTATAAGCGGCGCACAATCGGCTCATCCGGTTATCGATTACCAGTCCGGCAGTTTGCGCGATGATTTTAATTTTGGCCCGGTGCAGGTTTTCCAAAAAGATGTTCTGAAATCGTTTGATGAAGCAGAATACCAGCAGGCCGGATTTTATGCCTTGCGGCTGCATGCTTCGCGAATGGGGGAGTTGTTGCGAATACCCGAATTTCTGTTTACCATGCAGGAAACCGATACCCGGAAATCGGGCGAAAAACAATTCGATTATGTGAGCGGCAGTGCCCGCGAAAAACAAATTGAAATGGAAAAAGCCTGCACCAATCATCTCGAAAAAATTGGCGCATTGTTGCGTCCGCCTTTTAAAGAAGCAGATTTTTCGGGGGGTGATTTCCCGGTTGAAGCATCTGTGATAATACCGGTAAGAAACCGTGCAAAAACCATAAAAGATGCGGTAGATTCGGTGTTGCAGCAAAAAACCAATTTTAGTTTTAACCTGATTGTAGTTGATAATCATTCAACCGACGGTACTACCGGAATTTTATACGATTTTGCACGTGCCGGAAAACTCATTCATGTCATCGCTGGAAGAAAAGATTTGGGAATTGGTGGCTGCTGGAACGAAGCGGTTTTTCACGAAAAGTGTGGCCGGTTTGCTGTTCAGTTAGACAGCGACGATTTATACATCGATGAAAACACGCTGCAGAATATCGTTGATAAATTTCACGAAGAAAAATGTGCCATGGTAATTGGCAGTTACCAAATGGCCAACTTCGACCTGGAAGAAATTCCACCGGGAATAATCGACCATAATGAATGGACTCCGGAAAACGGACCAAATAACGCGTTACGCATAAACGGGCTGGGCGCGCCGCGTGCTTTTTATACACCGGTTTTGCGCCAGGTGAAAGTTCCCAATGTAAGTTATGGAGAAGATTATGCGGTGGGTTTAGCCATTTCACGTGAATATAAAATTGGGCGAATTTACCAACCTTTGTATTTGTGTCGCCGCTGGTCTGACAATACGGATGCATCGCTGGTTATTGAAAAACAAAACGCACATAATTTATACAAAGACCGGGTGCGGACAATTGAACTGAAAGCACGAATGAAGAAAGTTGGCAGTGACCAGTGAATAGGAGTCAGTCGCAGTTTTCAATTACAGATTTCAGGAGAATAAGGGAGTTCATTTGTAAAAGAGTTGATTAGAAAAAAGTGATTAAACAAAAAATAATAAAGTCAGAAGAACTCAGGAAGTTTGGTTCGGTTCAAAATTTAAATGAACAGGCTAAAGCGCTGGTTGCCCAGCAAAAAGCAATCTGGGAAATGGCTGATAGAAATTACCACGGATTGAGTCGAATTCAAACCCGTACTTTCAACTTTGATTATTTTAAAATCCAGGTTCAGTTTAATCCCGAACGTATTCGTTCGTCGGCAGCTAAAACCGATGCCAAAAGTATTGCCGAACGCCCCTGCTTTTTATGCCTGAAAAATCTCCCGCCGGAGCAAAAAGGAATCCTGTTTCAGGAAAATTACGTCATACTTATAAATCCTTTTCCGATTTTCCCTGTGCACCTGACAATTCCCCATTTGGAACACACGCCTCAGTGCATTCCTGAATTTTTTGGAGACATGCTGGAACTGAGTCGTCAGTTGAGTGATTTCACTATATTTTACAATGGTCCGCAAACCGGTGCTTCCGCACCCGACCATTTTCATTTCCAGGCAGGAAGCAATGGATTGCTGCCAATTGAAACTGAAATTACTGCACTTTTTAATAATCATGCCGAAGTTTTGTTGCAGAACAAACACCTGACAGTTTTTTCCGTAACAAATTATTTGCGAAGAATTATCGCTGTTCAGTCAGCAAGCAGCAATGCAATTCAAAACATTTTCAGCCTGATTCTTGAACTGCTTCCTTCAAAAAACGGCGAAGAGCCGCTGTTAAATATTTTATGCAATTTCAAAAATGGGATGTGGCAGGTTATGATTTTTCCAAGAGAAAAACAGCGGCCCTCACATTTTTACAGGGACGATGAAAAACAGATTGTTGTAAGTCCGGCTTCGGTTGAACTGGGTGGAGTGTTGATTTTACCCCGGCTGAAAGATTTTGAGAAAATCACTAAAAAAACGGTAAAAGAAATTTACAGCGAAGTAACCATCAGCGAAGAGATTTTCGATCTGGTTCAGCAGCAAATCAAATCTTTTTAATTGTTGAGTTTATCGATTCAATAAAACAAAAGTGAAGGTCATTGTCTGTTGATTATTTTGTGTCGCTTCCCCAAGAGAAAAAAGGATGTGAATAACCCCGGGCTTAAAAACGAATTGCCTTGTTCTGAAACAGCAGATGAGTCAGAGCTGGCAGTTAGAGCAGGGCAGGTTGTTCCTTTTTGCAGAAAATGGTATTGAATTTATGCGAAACAATCATGCTGATTTGCTGAATAATTTGCAAGA
>DATFJO010000399.1:0-5890 GCA_035269145.1 Tangfeifania sp.
TTTCAGCATCGTTGGCCGGGATGGTGGCCATCAGGTAGCCATACTTATCCAGTTCAATTTCATGCAACCCAATTTCCTTTAATTCGGTTTCCAACTTTTTCATGAAATCTGTTTGGCGCGATGTACTGGGGAAAGTGTCACTTTTCGGATCTGATGTGGTATATTCACGGGCGTATCTGATAAATCTTTCTACTGCTTTTTCCATTGAATTGGTCTTTTCATTTTTGATTTGAACAAATATACAAATTTTAAGACCGCTCGCAGCAGCACTTTATTTAAAACAGGTTCCTCATTTCACTGCGTTTCATTCGGAATGACAGCAATAAAAAAGCAGCCACAAAGAGCTGCTTTCTAATTTTATATTTTGTTAATCTTTGATCTTTTAATAAGCTAAACCAAATAAAACGCGTTGTTTCGAAGGTTTTCCTGAATAAACACAAACACCTTCTTCCGATTCATTTTCGAGGGGCAAACAACGAATGGTTGCTTTTGTCTCTGCTTTAATTTTATCTTCGGTTTCAGAAGTTCCGTCCCAGTGTGCCCAGATAAAGCCGCCTTTTCGCTTCAGCGTATCTTTAAATTCATCCCATGTATCAACTTTGGTGATATTTTTCGTTCTGAAATCGAGCGCTTTATTGAAAATTCCCTGCTGAATTTCATCAAGCAGTTTTTCGATGTATTCTGAAATTCCTTCCAGCGGCACCACTTCTTTCGAAAGTGTATCACGGCGGGCCACTTCAACGGTTCCGTTTTCAAGGTCGCGGGGTCCCATTGCCAACCGAACCGGCACTCCTTTCATTTCGTACTCGGCAAATTTCCAGCCGGGCTTTTTGTTATCGCTGTCGTCAAATTTCACCGAAATGCCTTTTGCTTTCAGCTCGGCCACAATCTGGTTCACTTTTTCTGAAATTACCTCCAATTGCTCCATTTTCTTGTAAATAGGAACAATTACCACCTGGATTGGTGCCAGCTTAGGTGGCAGAACCAGTCCGTTGTCGTCGGAATGCGCCATAACGAGAGCTCCCATTAAACGGGTGGAAACACCCCATGAAGAAGCCCAAACATACTCTTCGCGCCCCTCTTTATTGGTGAATTTTACATCGAAAGCTTTGGCAAAGTTCTGTCCCAGAAAATGCGAAGTACCCGACTGCAATGCTTTTCCATCCTGCATCAGCGCTTCGATACAATAAGTTTCCAGCGCACCGGCAAAACGTTCGTTTTCCGATTTGAGTCCCTTGATCACCGGAACGGCCATGAATTTTTCGGCAAATTCAGCGTAAATATTAATTATCTTGATGGTTTCATCAATTGCTTCCTGCTTTGTAGCGTGGGCGGTGTGTCCTTCCTGCCATAAAAATTCGGCTGTGCGCAAAAACAAACGGGTGCGCATCTCCCAGCGAACCACATTGGCCCACTGATTAATCAGCAACGGCAAATCACGGTGCGACTGTATCCAGTTTCGGTAAGTATTCCAAATTATGGTTTCAGAAGTAGGCCGGACAATTAACTCTTCTTCCAGCTTAGCTTCCGGGTCGACTTCAATTTCACCACTTTCTTCATTATTTTTTAAACGGTAGTGCGTTACCACCGCACACTCCTTTGCAAACCCCTCAACATGAGCAGCTTCTTTACTAAAAAAAGATTTTGGAATAAATAACGGGAAGTAGGCATTTACGTGTCCTGTTTCTTTAAACATGCGGTCTAATTCGGCCTGCATTTTTTCCCAAATTGCATAGCCATAGGGTTTTATAACCATGCACCCTCTAACCGCTGAATTCTCGGCCAAATCAGCTTTAATTACAAGGTCCTGGTACCATTGTGAGTAATTTTCGCTACGCGGTGTCAATTCTTTCGCCATTTTTTTTAATTTGGTACAGATTTTGATTTAAACAATATGATTTTATGAGTTCACAAAGAAAACAAATATTATTGACATTAATAAACAGGGAGGAAGAGTTATGAAATCAAGATTAACAATTTTAGCGGTAATTGCACTGTTTCTGGGTGCATGCACCACGGGTTCGTATGTCAGCAGCACTTACACTGATGATATTTATTTTAACCCGGGTGATGTTCCTCCGCCAATTACTGTTGAAGAAGAGGAGTTAGCTGTTGAGCAGGCGTCTCCTGAAGAAAAATCAGGCCGACGCATGATTGTCAGCGAGATTGAAGAGAATGAAGAAGGCTCTCAAACCATGAACAACTACATTTTCGAGGGCACTGAAGAAGATGCCGATGCCTTTACATATGGTGTGGATCAGGCAGATATGTATCAAACCGATACTACTGTTTATTATAACGACGATGAGGTGAAGTATGTAATAAACAATTATTACGATGGCGATCCCATCGATTATGCTTACCGCATCCGAAGGTTCCATCGTCCACATTTCTACGATCCATTTTACCTGGACAGCTGGCACTACGATCCTTATGGTTATGATCCGTACTATTCATGGTATTCACCTTCATGGTCAATGTCGTGGAACTGGGGTTGGGGACATAGTTGGTACTCACCTTATTCTTATTACGGAGGATATGGTTATTCGCCTTATTACAGTTATTGGAACAGGCCTTATTATGGATGGGGTTCTCCTTATTACAGTTCATGGTACGGCTATGGTGGTGGCTACTATGGAGGTTATTATAACCGTGGCTGGTATGCAGATTCTGAAAACTACCGATACGGAAGAAGGTCTTCCGGCGCTACCAACGTGCGTTACGGAAACCGTACAAACCGCGATATGGAAGGAACTTCGGCACGCGCATCATCTACAAAAAGTGTGCGCGAAGGAGATGCAAGACGGACTACTGCCGAAGGCTCAAACGCTGATCGCAGAAGTTCATCGAGTTCAGGTGTAAGGCAAGCTGACTCAAGAACCAGGAGCAGTGTGGATGCTAACCGTAAATCGGCAAATCAGGAAAATGTTCTTACTGAAAGAAGAAGATCTTCCGCCAGCAACAGCAATACCCGCCAGGCAGTAACCAGCAGTTCAAATAATTCGAATACCAGAACATACACCCGGCCGGGAACAACATCGAGCAGAAGTTATACAAGACCGCGTGTAGTTACTCAAAGCAGTAAATCGAATTCAAGTTACACAAAACCGCGATCTACATCGAGCTACAACCGCACTTACCGGTCGAGTTCAACATACACCAAAAGTTCAAGCAGCAGCACAAACAGAAGTTACCGGACACCGGCAAAATCTTCGAGCAGCAGCAGAAGCTACAGTGCTCCAACAAGAAGCAGGAGCAGCAGTTCAGGAACTTACCGCAGCAGCGGGTCATCCGGCAGAAGCTCTGGTTCAAGTGTGAGATCGAGTAGTTCAGGCGGAAGCCGATCGTCCTCTTCCTCATCCTCATCCGGAAGAAGAAGGTAATGAATCATTAAAAGATTTAGCAAGTTCAAAATAATATGCCATGAATAGCCTGCAGAAACGGATAAAAATCCGCAGGCTTCATGGCTTATTCAAAATACCATTGAAAACAATAAAATTAACGAGATGAAACGATTAATAACACTAATGACAGTAATCATGCTTGTGCCGTTTTTTGTAAAAGCACAGGACTTGTCGGATGCTTTGCGCTTTTCGCAATTCCAGGTAACAGGAACAGCCCGCTCAGGTGCAATGGGTAATGCATTTGGCGCGCTTGGTGGTGATTTTACATCGGTTAGTATCAACCCCGCAGGACTTGGTCTGTACCGCGCAGGCGAGTTGGTTTTTACGCCGGCATTTGGTCAGTCAGAAACAGAATCCAGTTACCTGGGTAATATGATGACAGACAGCAAATACAATTTTTCACTGAATAATCTGAGTTATGTTTCTGCGATTCAAACCGGTGCAAGAAGTGAATCAGGACTTATCAACCTGAATGTGGGAATCGGTTACAACCGGTTGAAAGATTTTAACACCACAGCCCTTGCCGGAGCAAGTAACATGAACAGTTCTTTTCTGGATTATCCAACAGACTTAGCTGTTTATCACGGATTTGATCCGGACGGAAACAACAGCTACCAAAGTGAATTTTATGAGCAACTGGCATGGGATACCGATCTCTTACTTTACGATGAAGAAAACAATACCTACTGGCACGACCTGGAAGAAGCCGGTTACGGACAAAACCAGCGGAAAAGCATTTCACGCAATGGTTCAATAGATGAATACTCACTGGCGCTGGGAATGAATTTCAACCATAAACTGTATATCGGAGCCTCGGTGGGTATAACTGATGTGTATTATAATGAATATTCAGAATTGTTTGAAGAAGATGTAAACAACACCATTCCTTATTTCAACAACATGCAGTTTGACACACATCTGCGTACCACAGGTACCGGTTACAACGGTAAACTTGGTATTATTTTCAAACCGATTAATGAAATCAGATTAGGTGCATCGGTTCACACACCCACATTTTACAACTTGTACGATATATTTGAAACAGCAATGTATTCATCAGTAACCTACGCAGAAGGAGATACGGAGAATTACAATGCAGAATCGCCTTATTCAGAATATGACTATGATTTGGAAACTCCGCTCAGGGCTACTTTAAGTGGCGCCTTTGTCATTGCCAAAAAGGGTTTGCTGAGCATCGATTATGAATACGTTGATTACAGCTCGGCTAAATTACGGCGTGGTGGCGACGGTTACCAGTTTGTAGATGAAAACAATGAGATTGAAGAAGCCTACAAATCAGTAGGAAACCTGAGAGTTGGCGGTGAATTGCTGGCAACCAGCAACATTGCACTGCGTGCCGGTTTCGAACTTTACCCGTCGGCATATAACGAAAACGCCTTCGGAACTTCACAACCCAATGCCGATGCGGATATGAAAGTTTATTCAGCAGGTTTGGGCTACCGCAGCGGCGGGTTCTTTTTTGATGTGGCATACAGAATGACAGACGCTGAATCGTACGATGCACTTTATCCTACGCCTCCTACTGATTTTTATAACATGCCTGAACAGGCGAATTTTAAAACCACAAAAAATAAAGTGCTTTTTTCCCTTGGATTTAAGTTTTAAGGTTAATAATAATTGAATTTAAGAAAAGCGCAGACGAAAGTTTGTGCTTTTTTTTGTTTCTGCAACAATAACTATATTGCGAGCAACTAAATCAGGTCCAATCAATTTATATTTGCTGTAATTTTGATTAGGTAGTAATAAAAACAATTATGTGGATATCAATCGGCCTTATCCTTTTTTACTTACTTACACCCATTCTTCTTATCTATTTATGCAAAATTTCGAATACCCTAAACCGGATTGGCGCAGTAGTGCTTGCCTATGCCATCGGATTAATATTCGGAAATATCGGTATTTTACCCACTCCGAGTGATACATTGGTTGAACTGCTGGGCGGTACTCAAAACTACCTTCCACCCAATGAATTTCAGGTATATATGAATTCCAATGCGTATGTGGAAGGTGATGCCAATTACAATATGATTGCGCAAATTCAGGAAGCCGTAATGAACTATACCATTCTCATTGCGCTGCCATTATTGCTCTTTTCTTTACACCTGAAAAAGTGGTTAAATAATGCCCGAAATACTCTCCTTTCTCTAATTATTGCCATCTTCTCTTTGCTTGCCGCTATTTTTGTGGGATATTTCCTGTTTGCACATAACATCAGTGAATCGAATAAAGTAACCGGAATGCTGATTGGAGTTTATACCGGCGGCACACCCAACCTGGCGGCTATTGGTACGGCGCTGAATGTAAGCCCTGATATTTTTATTCTCACCCACACCTACGACTTAATTATCGGGTCGGTAGCATTGCTTTTTCTAATGACTGTTGCACAACGTCTGTTTCATACTTTTCTTCCGAGCTATGGTGTAATCAGAAAAGCAGAAAATGTTATGCAGGTTGAAATGGAAGAA
>DATFJO010000400.1:0-2221 GCA_035269145.1 Tangfeifania sp.
CGGAGTGTGTCCTACAGGAAAATGTACAGAAATGATTACTTATTCTGTAAATGATAACTGCATCGGGTGTACCATGTGCGTTCAAAAATGTCCGGTGGATGCCATTCCATTCACTCCGCATGAAATTCACAGTATTGACACAGAATTGTGCATTAAATGTGATGCATGCCGCACCGTTTGTCCCGTCGATGCAGTTGATGTGAAGTAGGTTGAAAATTTTATGGAGATGATTATCGAAAAGCAATTTGCAGAAATACGAACACTTATTCAAAAAGCAAAAACCAATGCTTTTCATGCTGTTAATGTGCATCTTATCGACCTTTACCATGAAATCGGAAAATACATTTCAGAGAAAATAAAAAATGCAGACTGGGGCGAAGGAATTGTAAATAACCTTTCGGAGTACCTAAAAAGAACTGAACCGGAAATAAAAGGATTCTCGGCTCAGAATCTTTGGAGGATGAAACAGTTTTATGAAACTTATTATTCAAGTGAAAAACTCTCGCCACTGGTGAGAGAAATAAGCTGGACAAATAACCTGATTATTTTATCAAAAACAAATAATGAAAAGGAAAGGGAATTTTATTTACGGTTGACTATTTCAGAAAAATTATCAAAAAGAGAACTGGAAAGGCAAATAGACTCTGCTTTATTTGAGCGGATAATGCTTTCCGGAAAAAATATCTCACCAAAAGTGAGAGAAATTCATCCCGATGCCCATTTAATTTTTAAAGATAATTATGTGTTTGATTTTTTGGCGCTTCCCAAAAAGTATTCTGAAGGAGATTTAAGAAAAGCGATCATTGAAAATTTGAAAGATTTTATTTTGGAATTTGGGAAAGATTTTTCCTTTATTGGAGAAGAATACCGGCTTCAGGTAGGGCAAAAAGACTATTTTGTGGATTTGCTGTTTTATAACCGGGAATTACAGTGCCTGGTAGCAATTGAATTGAAAATCAACGATTTTAAACCGGAATATTTGGGGAAGCTGGAATTTTACCTTGAAGCACTTGACAGGGATGTAAAAAAAGAGCATGAAAAACCCAGTGTTGGAATTATTCTTTGTAAAAATAAAGATACCAAAGTGGTGGAATATGCTTTAAGCAGAAGTGTTTCACCTGCAATGGTCTCGAAATATGAAACCAGTCTGTTTGATAAAAAATTGCTTGAACAAAAGCTGGATGAATTTTATAGCTTGGCTGAACCGGCAGCTACTTATATAATTGGAAATGATAAGATTAAAAATAAATAGCAAGGAAATTGAAGTTGAAGAGGGAACATCGGTGATGAAGGCGGCTGAAAAGATGGGTATTGAAGTTCCCAACCTATGCTGGTACGACGAGCTGGAGCATTTTACCTCGTGCATGCTTTGCCTGGTGAAAGATGAAAGCAATGGGAAATTGTTTCCGTCCTGCTCGGTGAAAGCCACTGAAGGCCGGTCGGTTATTACCGACGATGACGAAATTAAGGAAGCCCGGCAAACTGCACTCGAGCTATTACTTAGCGAGCACGTTGGCGACTGCGAAGCTCCCTGTCAGTTGGGATGTCCGGCGCACATGAACATTCCGCTGATGAACCGGCTGATTGCCGCCGGAAAATTTGATGAATCGCTTGAGGTGGTTAAACGCGACATTGCCTTGCCGGCTGTTCTTGGCCGCATTTGTCCGGCGCCTTGCGAGGGAGCCTGCCACCGGAAAACATTAGATGAAGCGGTTTCAATCTGTTTGCTCAAACGTTTTGTGGGCGATGAAGGAGAAATGCCCGAATTAAAACCGGCAGAAAATACCGGCAAAAAAGTGGCGGTGGTGGGAGCCGGCCCGGCAGGACTGGCAGCAGCATACTATCTTCAATTAAAAGGTGTTCAGGTGACGTTGTTTGATAAGGCAGAAAAAGCGGGTGGCCAATTGCGTACTGAAATCAGCGAAGAAAAACTACCACGGGAAGCACTCGACAAAGAAATTGAGGCGATTTTGAAAACCGGCGTTGATTTTCAGGGTGGAAAAGCCATCGACAATGAATCGTTCAAATCGATGCAAAACCAGTTCGATGCCTGGATTATTGCTGCCGGAACTGTTACCGACGATTCAAATAAATTCGGATTGAAAGCCACTCCCAAAGGAATTGCAGCCGACCGGAATACGTATCAAACTTCTGAAAAAAATGTATTTGCCATCGGAAATGTGCTACGGTCTTCCAAACTCGCTGTTCGTTCTGTGGCCCA
>DATFJO010000401.1:0-4578 GCA_035269145.1 Tangfeifania sp.
CGGCAGAAATGGGATTGGAACATCACCTCGGACTCACCTGCGACCCGATTGCCGGACTGGTGCAGATTCCCTGCATCGAGCGGAATGCATTTGCTGCAGAGCGTGCTGTTTCGCACAACACTTACGCGCTGATGTCGGACGGAAGGCACCGCATCAGTTTTGACGAAGTGGTGGAAACCATGTACAGAACCGGCATCGATTTGCAAAGCCATTACCGCGAAACATCTACAGGTGGACTGGCGCGTTTGAGCGCATTGCCCAAATGTTAGGTTTTACCTGAGGTAATCCGGCTTTTCGCTGATGGGAAATTTGATTTCAACCACATCGCCCTCTTTCCATTTTTTAGCAATTTTGCTGTAACTGCCCGGTGGTGCAAAATATTTTACTCCTTTCACTTCCACCGAAGCATCTTCGGCCCAGGAAGGGATTCGGACAAACAGTTCGATGTACTGTTTTTCAGTCATGCTGAATTTCACAAGCACACTCCCGCTTTCGGGATAACCGGTTTCCTGCCAAATTTTCACCTTGCCGCCCATGCTGTGATTATACTTTATTTCAGAAGGAATAAAAAGATTCACATGAATGTGATCCACGTTTTTTGTAAAAACATACGGCTTGGCAATTTGCTCAATTTCATTTTCAGTAAGATTTCGCTTAAAACTTGTATAAATCACACGTTCAAGTTCTTCGCTGTATTTTGCTTCGCCGGTCAATTCAAAAAGCAGGCCGGTAGCTTTAAACCATTTTTTTGCAGTTTCAATACCAACATCAACCGACATAATTCGTTCGTGTGTGTTATTCCAGTATTCTCTAAAATTCTCAATATTAAAAACTTCAGACTTTTCTTCGTATTTATTCCAAAACGACATTAAACTGTCGAGTCTGAAATTGTATTTTTTTCCTTCAGACATTGAATCTCTTTTGGCAGCTTCGGTTTCAAAAAAAACATCATTCAGTTTTATGATATCCTGATTTGCTTTCTGCGTAACCGGTTTCGGAAACGTATTTTGATTGCATGAAATCAGGAAAACAGGTAAAATCAGAAGAAGGATAAACAGGTAACGCATCAAAATGATTTTTCGATTTTCAAAATAGAGTAACATAAAAGCGATTAAGGTGTTCAGGCTATTCCGTGAAATTTTCATGAGTGTATTTCAATAATTTGGCAAATGTTTCGAATTCCGGATTTTTTTAACGTTGAATATAAAATTACAAAAATTTATTCCGTAACTTTGCACTTAAGTTTCAAAAAGAAAACTACAATGAAGTTTACAATTTTTATTTCCGTCCCGTTTACGCTCCCGTGTTAGTTACTTCCAGGGAGTTCCAGAGATTGTATTCGTAGTTTTTATTCACTTTTTTCAAAAATCATCAGATAATGTCGGGCAAAAAATCAAAAGTTTTGTCTATACCCAAACTCAGTCATTCAAAGTTAAAACTTCTTTTAAGGGATGTAAGAGAAGCTATTTCAGGAACTGAACGTGATTTCACCCAGGCCAATCTGGGACATGCCATTTTTATCCTGGCAGTTCCCATGGTTTTGGAAATGGTTATGGAGTCGGTTTTTGCCGTGGTCGATATCTTTTTCGTGTCGAAATTGGGTGCTGAGGCTGTTGCAACTGTAGGCATTACTGAATCGGTAATGACCATTGTTTATGCCATTGCCATGGGATTAAGTGTGGCAACAACTGCACTGGTTTCGCGCAGGATTGGTGAAAAACGGCACAAAGAAGCCGGCGTGGTTGCTTTCCAGGCAATTTTAGCCGGAATAATAGTTTCATCGGTAATTGCAGTGCCCGGGGTAATTTTTGCAAAAGATTTCTTACTGCTGATGGGAGCCACCGAGGAAATGGCCGAAGAAGGCTACCTGTTTCCGGCCATCATGTTTGGCAGCAATGCGGTAATTATGTTGCTGTTTATCATCAACGCGGTTTTCCGAAGTTCGGGCGATGCAGCAATTTCAATGCGGGTAATATGGTTTGCCAACCTTATAAATATTGTATTAGACCCGCTGCTGATTTTTGGTATCGGCCCTTTTCCTGAAATGGGGTTAAAAGGTGCTGCAATTGCCACCTCCATCGGACGAGGACTGGCTGTGATTTACCAGTTTTATTTGTTGTTCAGTGGCCGTTTCCGTATCAAACTCAGTTGGCAAAGTATTAAACTGAAGTCGCAGGTGATGCTGGAACTGTTTAAAATATCGGGCGGCGGGATCATGCAAAACCTGATTGCCACTTCGAGCTGGGTTTTGCTGGTGCGCATTATTGCAGAACTGGGCGCCGATGCAATTGCAGGCTACACCATTGCCATCCGAATTATTTTGTTTTCATTATTGCCGGCCTGGGGGTTGAGTAATGCTGCAGCAACACTTGTAGGTCAAAACCTCGGCGCCAAACAACCCGACCGTGCAGAAAAATCGGTGTGGATTACCGGATATGCCAACATGATTTTTATGGGATCCATAGGAATTATTATGGCCATTTTTCCGGGCTTCTTCATACAGTTGTTTATTTCCGATGCTGCGGTTGTTGAAAACGGTATCCTGGCTTTGCGAACCATTAGCTACGGATTTCTTTTTTATGCACTTGGCATGGTGCTCATACAGGGTTTTAACGGAAGCGGCGATACCGTCACTCCTACCAAAATGAATTTTTTCATTTTCTGGCTGTTTGAAATACCGCTGGCTTACCTGCTTTCAATCGTACTCGATTATGGACTGACAGGAGCAAGTATCGCAATAGTTGTTGCGGAAAGTTCGCTGGCTATTGTAGCTTACTTGTTTTTCAAAAAAGGAAAATGGAAACTGAGAGAAGTATAAAAATTTGAAATTCCAATAATCAATAAACAAGTAACAAATAAATTCCAATGCTTAAAACCCCAATATTCAAACCTGGTTAAATGTTTTTTGAGATGTTTGAAAATTGAATTTTGGAATTTACTTGTTATTTGGTGCTTGCAATTTGGGATTTTCAAGTTTGAAATTGAACTTTTCATTTATGATATTCCTTATATTGTGTTGAATTATAACCTGTTTAAATCAAAGAATTATGAAACGATTTGGAATTGAAATCAAGTGGGGAATCATTTTTACCGTTGTTACCCTGCTTTGGATGTGGATGGAGAAACTGCTGGGCTGGCACGATGAACACATTGATAAGCATCGGATGTATACGCTGTTTTTTGCCGTTCCTGCCATTTTATTGTATGTGCTGGCTTTGCTCGACAAACGCAAAAATCATTTCAACGGAAAAATGACGTGGGCGCAGGGTTTTATTACGGGGCTTGGTGTTACAGTTGTTGTAGCTATTCTTAGTCCGCTCACACAATACCTCATCAGCGAATTTATCACTCCCAATTATTTCGAAAATGCCATTGAGCATGCTGTAGAAACCGGAGAGTTGGACCTAACGCGTGCGCAGGATTATTTCAGCCTCAATAATTATATCTGGCAGAGTTTAATGAGCGCTGTCGGCCTGGGAGTATTTACTTCGGCAATTGTAGCCTTGTTTGTAAAAAAGAAATGAATACGGGCTTTCTGAAAAGAAGTTGTATTTTCGAAAAAAACATTTTCAATGAAATTATTAGCTACACTTTTTGTGAGTCTATCATTCTTTACATCGCAGGCCCGGCATAATAATCCGCTTGTCTTTAACGAAGAAAAAGCCAATTACCTGTACCATTTCGCTTATGAATGCATCGACCAGGAATACCCGAACAAACTGAACCAGGTGCTTGGCGACGAAAGTTACCTCGCTCCGCCACGTGAACTGCACCCCGCTTTTTACGGCTGTTTCGACTGGCATTCATCGGTACACGGTCACTGGACGCTGGTTACCATCTTGAAAGAATTTCCGGATTTTGAGTATTATGATGAGATTCTAACCAAACTAAAAAAGAACATCACCGAAGAAAATATTCAAAAAGAGATGGAATATTTTGATGATGAGCACAACAAAAATTACGAACGAACTTACGGCTGGGCGTGGCTTTTAAAGCTTGATGAAGTATTGCGGGAATGGGATTCTCCTGAATCGCACGTATTGCATCAAAATTTGTTGCCGCTGGTGGAATTGATTTCTGACAAATTCTCAGGGTTTTTGGATAAACTCATTTACCCGATTCGGGTGGGAGAACATACCAACATTGCTTTTGGGATGTCGTTTGCCTACGATTATGCAAAAAAATATGACACGGAACTGGCTGCAAAAATCGAAGAAAAAGCCAAAAAATATTTCCTGAAAGATGCCAACTGCCCGCTTACGTGGGAACCGGGTGGCTTCGATTTTCTGTCGCCCTGTTTGCAGGAAGCTGCGTTAATGCAGAAAGTTTTGCATGAAAACGAATACAAAAAATGGCTGAAGAATTTTCTGCCGGGGTTTCAAAAAAATCCGGACAAATTCATGCAAGTTGCTGTAGTTACCGACCGCAGCGACGGAAAACTGGCGCACCTCGACGGATTGAATTTCAGTCGTGCCTGGTGCCTTTTTGAAATGGGGGAAGCACTCGATAATCAGAAAATGATTGATTTAGGCGAAAAGCATTTCAACTACAGTTACGAAAAAATGGACTCCGGTGAAT
>DATFJO010000402.1:0-3134 GCA_035269145.1 Tangfeifania sp.
ACGGAGTTTATTATGAAAAAAACAAATAGCTGGGCGGTTGATTACAGAATGATTTATTTCTTAAAGGCATTTTTGATGGTGTTGATTTTTCAATTTTCAGGTTGGACCAATATCGCAAATGCCCAAACTTTTGATGAGGCCCGGGATTTGGCATTTAATGGTGAAAGAGCCAAAGCACGCGAAGTTTGCAGGGCAATTCTGGACAGAGGATTTAACGCTGATGTTGCATTGCTGATGGGTAGAACTTTTGCATGGGATGGAGAATATGATTCTGCACGTGTTTATATCAACAAAGTGCTAAAATACAATCCTGATTATATGGATGCTATTAGTGCAATGGTGGATGTAGAATATTGGTCGGAAAATTATTCAAAGGCTGTTGAATACTGCAATTTTGCTTTGCAAAAGGATTCCACTGCCCAGGATTTCTGGATGAAGAAGGCTGAAATTTTATACAGCAACGAAAAAATTGAAAAAGCGGTTGATGTTTTGGAGAACTATTTAAAGATGGACCCGGGTAATGGAGAATTTTTAAAGAAACTGAGAAACTATCGTTTGGATTTGTTAAAAAATACACTTCGGATATTATATACCGTCGATTTTTTTGATGCTGAATTTAATCGCGATCCCTGGCAAATTATGTCAATGTCCTATGGAAGAGAAACGGAAATAGGTTCGGTAATTGCCCGCGTTAATCTGGCCAATCGGTTTGGAATGACAGGATATCAGTATGAAATTGACGCTTATCCCAAATTCACAGAAAATAGCTATGCGTATGTAAATTATGGATTTTCTCAAAATACCATTTTTCCAAAACATCGGTTTGGTTTTGAATGGCATCAGAGTTTTCCGAAAGCATTTGAAGGTTCAATCGGATTACGTTTGATGGGATTTGAAAACTCAAATGTTGACATTTACACCGCAACAATTGGAAAATATTTCAGTAAATACTGGCTTTCGCTTCGTTCGTTTGTTACTCCCGGTGACGAGGAAACTGCTGTATCCGGGTTGCTTGTTTTACGTCGTTATTTTTCAGATCCCGAAAATTACCTTGGACTTTGGTTGGGGTATGGAATCTCACCCGACGATAATAGGAATTTGATTGATTCGAAAGAGCGGCTAAACCTTAAATCGAGGTACGTCAGGCTTGAATACAACCGTCTGTTTAACCGCGTATGGATTTTAAAAACAGGCGCGGTTTTGGGTAGCGAAGAAAAAACAACTGAAGAATTTGCAGGTTACTATACTTTTGATGTGGGCATTTCATTCCTGTTTTAAAATTTATTGCTTAATAAATTTTTCAGAATAAACTGAATCAGTTGTTTTTGCAACAATAAAATACGATCCTGATTTATAATTTGCAACATCAATAGAAAGTTCACTGTTATTCGTTATATAGCTATCAATCATTTTACCATTTACGTCGAAAACCTGCAAAGACTCAATTTCCTGCGATGCTGTAATGTTTATGAAAAAACTGGATGGATTCGGATAAATGTTTAGCTTTGAAATATTTGCCAGTGGTGCTTTGCTGATCGAACTATAAGCGTCCACCTGGATGTAAACGCTATTGGGTTCCGATAATGACAATCCATCGTATACATAATATTTTAGCGAATCCCAGC
Organism: Tangfeifania sp.; assembly: GCA_035269145.1. Taxonomy (GTDB): domain Bacteria; phylum Bacteroidota; class Bacteroidia; order Bacteroidales; family Prolixibacteraceae; genus Tangfeifania. The sequence goes on from DATFJO010000402.1 coordinate 1,626, forward strand.
CAACAAATCCATCTTGCGGGAAGTATTCAAAAGAACCATCGTTATTTAAAAAAATCTGTCCATTGGCCGAATTCTCTGCAATCAAAGAAATCATTTCATTTCCATCCAGGTCAAAATCATTTATTAGAAGACCATTTGCAGGGTCTATCCATAATGAAGATGTTGCATTTTCAAAATAAAAACTATCACTTACCGCCAGTGCTGGGGTGTTAAAGTTTTGCAGATTATCTTTCATCACAAAATAGGATTTCTTTAGTTCTTCATGAGCTGCAGGCTCAGGAATACTTACCCATGGATTCCAGCTATATCTTTCACTGGTTGAATACCATTTATTTTTGTATTGAACAGAAATTGCAAAGCCATCCGAAACAAAATTTTCTCTTTCTGGTGTATTTCTGTCATCATGGAGAACTTTCATTTGGTCGGGTTCAACAACATTGAGATACGACCAGGGAATTTTTATATTTATTTTTTCATCAGAAATTGTAACCGCATCCAATGAGGATTGAGGCTGAAAATCATAATTAACACCCAGATTTCCTATATATTGAACATCAGAATGCGCTTGATTATTTTTAATTCTCACTATTTCCCATGGAGCGCCATCAGTTGAAATAGAATGATATAATTGATTTGGACCAGAAATATTGTGCCATATTCCAAAAATATCATACGCTTCAGTAACAAATAACTTTGCAGAATAATTGGTTATGTGCAATGCAAATTCCGACCGTGTTGGAATGGTATCACCCGAAGGAAGAATTGATTCACCTAAATTTTCCGAATAGGTATCAAAAGCAATCCACATTTCATCCGGAATGTCGAGTGGTTCTTTTAATCCAACTTCCAGTTCAAAAAATGAAGTATTGATTTCAGTATTAACATGGTGAATATTCGCATCGTCGTTATTTTGAATTAATGTGTCTTTTTTTATTTCTTTTTCATAGGATATCAATCCAAAATTTTGTTCCGGAGCTGCTATGTTGTGCCACAATCTTCTACTTTCAGGATTGTAATCGATGGGGTCGAATAGCCAGCTGCGTTTAAACCATTCATCAATCCATGCAAACTGAATTCCTCCACCACATCCGGTATTTTTAATCGAATTCAGAAGTCGGATATTGGTTAATCCCTGGTGAAATTCATCAAATCCTCCGTGGTTCATTCCTGTAGTAGAATAATGTCCAATTGTCCAACTTGAAGGAACTCCATATTCTGCTATAATTAATGGGAATTGGGTGTAGTGCGATTTTAACTCTGTAAGATATCCTAAATAGCTGTTTGGTCCATAATCATCTGAAAAAGATTGATAGGATGATTGTAAACTAATGAAATCAGGATAATAAGGATAAGCATGGTAACTAATAAACAAGCCTGCAGGTGCGTTTTTTAGTTGAATTTTGGCCAGGTCAATGTCTTCCGAATCTTCATCGCCATAAATTACTCCCTCGTGTTCAATAGGATCTAATGTTGGCCAGCTCGAGCAACTAACAGGGCGTTGTGTGTCGT
>DATFJO010000403.1:0-3147 GCA_035269145.1 Tangfeifania sp.
ATTTCCCGGGAAACATGGTTACCCCGATTGTCCAGCGCATACCGTGGCGCGGCTCATACTCACCGACCCAAATGGTTTTACTTCCGTCATCATTTACAGTAGTCGTATAATCACTCGGCAGATAGGTAGATGCACGGTGGTGATGCGGGATCGACCATTCTACTCCGCCTGATACCCAGGCGCCGGTCATTCCGATATTGGAAGGTTTTACCACATTGTTTTTATAGAAAAAATTATAATCGTTGGTTTTATCTGTTGCATAATAAATTTTCCCTCCAATCTCGGGAGAAACACCTAATTCAATGTAATCATTCTCAAGCACCACCATTTTCCAGGCTTTCTCAATTCTTTCATGCGTATATTGATCGTTCATGGTAAGCGGGTAATAATGCCGCGATGCTCCCTGGTAGGCTTCATTCCTGAAAAATATCGGGCTCTTTTCTGCCGGCGCAACCGGCCAGGTTGGCATTACTACCGATTCTTCTTTTAATGTGACTTCGGATTGTGCAACTACGATTTGCGCAATAAATAAGGCTAAAATTAATAAGTGGTAACGTTTCATTGTACAAAGTATTTTCGTATAATTAATTAATCTTTATAATCTGTTCTATTGAACTTTTGCTTCCTGACTGGTTGGTTTTACATTTCCTAAATGTATCTCCTTAATTCGGTGATGTGTGACTTTCGCAGCTTCAACAAGTTTAGTATATGGCACATCAGTAATACTCACAAAACCGATGTTGTAATTTTCTCCGTCGTACCGACCGGTTGAAGGCTGATCCCACCATTGAAACCAGTGTGTACCAATAACAGAATGGTGAGCAGCGGCATTCTCCACGTAATAACGATAAGCGACACCCCGCTCTTCATGGTTAAGCGTTTGAGCCAGACCCGGTGCCAGTCCCCTTCCCGGAGTTCCAAAATGAAATTCTCCGATGATAATTGGGAGGCCGGTAAAATTATCGATCCGCTCTAATCTGTCTTTATAGGTTTCATACCCGTAAATATTTAAACTGAAAACATCAAATCCAATGTCTGATGAAGCTTTTATAATTTCATCGGGCGGATTTCCGCCAAAACGCAGCCCGAGGTTCAGGTGATTGGGATCGTATTTTTTAATGGCAGAATTTACGGTTGTAATGAACTTTTTATAAGTATCGTAAACAAACGATATCCGCCGTTCAGGTGTGTCCCCTTCAGCCAGGAATTTTTTCAAAGCTGATTTCATCGGAGTATCGTCACCTTCCAGAATTACATTGATTAAATCCATTTCCCTACCCGGCCACGGTGGTTCGTTACCCACAAAATAGCCCAGCAAATAAGGATCTTCTTTCAACGGTACACATTGCCTTTTTGCTGCAGCGTCAATTTCTGAAGCATAATTTGGGTCATAAACATCGGGCATTCCCATTGTTTCGGCACTGAATCCCCATCCGCCAAGAGTGGCAACATAAGTCTTTTGCTGGTTTCGCCCCAGGTTTTCATCCGACCAGTTTGCAATGGTGTTCAGCCCCCAGCTATCCATTCTCCTGACAGTCATCTCTTCCCATTTTTCGTACCAATCATCGCCATACCTCCTTAACAGATTCCAGTCATAAAATGAAGAACTGCCGCCACGGCGGGAATCATTATTTGTTAGATTATCCGGAGGCAAAGAAGCATAAATATATTCTCGTCCATCAATGCGGGGGAATGTATTTCCGGTTCGAATCCCGGTACTACCTGCTGAAAAGAACAAAAGTCCCTCGGGATCGACAAACCACCATTTCCCGTCAATTTTTTCAACCCGGAAAAATCCGGTTGCTTCAGCTTTTGTATCAAGGTAACCACCATATTTCGATACGTTAAAATCTCCCGGCTGCAGGTTTTTATTTTCCTCATCCCAAATCGCTTTTAATTCATCCAGCGAGTTTGCTTTACCTTCCCAATCGTCGGGTATCCACTGGCCAAACTCATCAACAGCAGGAACAGGTGAAAGAATAGAATCCTGGGGTTCGTTTGTCAAATGCACATTCCGGATTTCCAATGTTGGAGAATTAATGGGTAACTGCATTTGAACTCCGAGTGAATCGATTTGATTAATAGATCCAACTGAACCGGTAAACCCAATCCATAATCCGGGCAGCGCCGTTTTTCCAATTGCTGCCATATCGTGGCCTTTGGTATTTCTTTTCTGAAAATGAATCAATGGGATTGAAACACGCACCCATGCATTCTGAAAAGGATGAATTCTTAACCTGCGCAGACCTTCTGCGTCGTAAAGGTTCAGGAAAAATCGTTGAGTCGATGATGCTTTGATTTCAAAAGTTAAATAATTAAATGATGACCAGTCTGCAGAAATTTCAGGATTTAAATCTGAGATGGCCCAGTTTTTCTGGTAAGATTCACCTTCAAACTGAACGAAATGTGTTTCATCATCTTTTGTTGCACACGCTGCAAGCAGCAACAAAAAGAAAAAAGCTGTAACGTAGGAAAATGGTTTCATGCTAATTAGTTTATAAGTTGTAATTTTTATTCATATTTATTATGGCGTGGCGTATTCAATCCACGGATCATTAATTTCGGCTAATTTTTCAAAAATTTGCTTTTCAAATTTATCCACCAAAGGCTGATTACCAGTTGCAATATTATTTAACTGGTACGGATCGTTTTCATTATCAAAGAGTAAATACTCCAGCACTTCTCCCTCGTTGTTTCTGCGGATTACAAAAGTGTGCCTATCGTTCCGCAAACCGCGCATGCCGCCCAGAGCTGACGGGAAGCTGCTATTGATGTATAACGCAAATTCAGGTTTCTCATCCGGAATGTCCAGAAATATATTGGAATAATCATCACCCTCAATATCTGCAGGCATACCTTCTTCAACTTCCATCAATCCCAAAAGAGTAGGCATCAAATCAGGAACAGAAAGATGAAGATCGTTTTTGCCGGATTTCATTTTTTCGGGCCAGCGAATTATAAACGGTACGCGAAAAGATTCTTCATACCAAACCACTTTTTGAAGCAAACCGTGACTTCCCATCATCTCGCCGTGGTCGGCAGTAAAAACGACGATGGTATTTTCGGCCTGCCCTGTTTTTTCCAGCTTATCAAGAATTTTTCCAATTTGCTCATCAACTCCGGTAACACAGGCGAAATAATCTCTTA
>DATFJO010000404.1:0-10556 GCA_035269145.1 Tangfeifania sp.
TTCGCAGGCTTTTATGAGCTGCACGCAGCAGTCTGAAGAGAAATTTATTGGGTTGCAATTGTATTCAGTTCGCCAGTCCATGGATGAAGATCTCCGGGAACCGTTGCCAAGGTAGGTGAAATGGGCTACAATTTTGTAGAAGCGGCGGGTTATAACGACGGCCGGTTTTATGGCCTCACACCTGCTGAATTTACAGAACTCTGTGAAGCCAGTAATTTACAGTTTTACGGTTCGCACACCGGGCAGGATGTGCCGGATTCAGCCAACTGGGAGCAGACAATGGAATGGTGGGATGTATGTATTGAAGCCCACAAGGAAGCCGGGGTTAAATGGATTGTACAACCCTGGATGGGACAGACCGGCTACGAAAGCAAGGAAGGGTTGGAACGCTACTGCGAATATTTTAATGAAGTAGGTGCAAAATGTAACGAAGCAGGCATCCGTTTTGGATACCACAACCACGCCAATGAATTCACTACCGAATTTGAGGGCAAACCGGTTTACGACTGGATGCTTGAAATGACCGACCCTGAAAAAGTAATGTTTCAGCTCGACTTATACTGGATTATTGAAGGAGGAAAAGATCCGTTAAATTATTTTGATAAATATCAGGGAAGGTTTGAACTTTGGCACATTAAAGACGAGAAAGAAGTTGGCGCCAGCGGTGAAATCGATTTTGAACGCATTTTTGCAGTACGTGAAAAATCGGGTGCAATGTTCGGAATTGTTGAAGTGGAAAAATACAATTTTGAACCCATTGTAAGTGTGGAAAAAAGCCTTGAATTTTTACAGCAGGCTGAATATGTTGATTTTACACAGGAATAAAATAAAAATCGAGGCACGGATTTAAATCCGTGCCTCGGTTCTTTTAAATCTTTCCAAACTTAAAAGTCAGAAGAGATATTTTATTGTAAATGCAAAATCGAACGGCTGCATTCTAAGCCCTTCCCTTCCCCAAAAATCGAAATAAGGTTTTACTTCGATTCCCGCAGTAACAGGTGCTTCATAAAAAAGATATTCCACTCCCACGAGCCCGTCAATGCCGGCCACAAAAGCAGTTTCGGTATCCTGAATGTTTACATTTTGTGCGGTACGGATTACATCCCAGCTTTCGTAACCGGCATGTGCACCGAAACCATAATAAAATACAAGCTGATAAGAAAATTCGAATAAATCATACTGGTAAAACTCAGTTAAAATATGAAATTGCACTCCCCGTTCATCTCCAAAGCCGCGTGTGCCCAGAAGTGCTTTAAACGAATGCATATCGCTGGTGTAATAACGGTATTCGAGCCCGGAGGTAAGTCCTCCGCGAATTCCTGCTGCCTGGTTAAAACCCTGTGCAAAAACCAGGTGACCAGCAAAAACAAATACCGAAAGTAACAAAAACCGCTTCATGCAGAGTATCTTTGATTTATCGCAATTTACTTAATTTTCACGAATTACATTTCCCGATCCTGAAATATGGGATTCAACAGCAGGAGCTCCATTGTAAAAAACATTTCCACTGCCCGATATGTTTGCTTTCAGAAACCGCCCGGCATTCACCCAGATACTCCCGGACCCCGAAACTGTTGCCTCGCAGTTGCGTAAAGACAAATCCCAGGCATCGATTTTCCCGGAGCCGCTAACCACAAAATCGGCATTGTTTGCTGTCCCTGAAATATAAACACTTCCTGAACCCGAAACCACACCATCGACTGAATTTGCATCGAAAGCAGTTTCAATGATTCCCGAACCGGAAACTATAGCATTAAAATGTTCGCCTTCGAAATAGCCCGTTGTAATAATACCCGAACCGCTTTGAGTAATGGCATTGATGTAAGGCATTGTAATGAAAACTTTTAAAGGAAGTTGATTTCTGAGATTTCGCAATCCCTGGGTGTAGATCCGAAGCGTATTCCCGGTTACATCGGTTTCAATGTAGGGAATCAGGTTTGATTCGGCTTCAATCAGAATGTCGTATTCTGAACCAGGCGAAATGTGCACATCGAAATTGCCCTCAGATTTTACTTTTGAGAAATGGTTGGTAAGTCTTGCTTCAGTGGCTTCAATTCCATTTCCTCTGATAATTAAATCATCGATACAACTGGTGGTTGAAAATAACAGCAACATCAAACCAACAGTAAGTAGTTGAATTGTTTTCATGGCTTTAAAATTTTAGTTGTTTTCTTATTCTGTTTCTTGTTTCCCTATATGACGGGCGTTTCAGGAAGCATTACAAAAAGCGTGCAAAAACCTTAAAATTTGTTAATTTTTTTGTTTCACAGAATCAGTTTTTGAATATCCTGCTCCCGGTAATCGGGAACCGCGCCATGCTGCGATGCAACATAAGCACCTACGGCACAGGCAAATTCAAGTGCTTTTTGAGGTGATTTCTTTTCAGAAAAACCAGAAATTAATGCTGCCAGGAAAGAGTCGCCGGCTCCCACTGTGTCGGTGGCCTTCACCTTAAATCCTGGATGTTCATGAAATTTTCCATCAACAAAAAGAATAGCTCCGTTTGCTCCGCGGGTAACACAAACAGTAGGGCAACTATAAAATTCGGCCAACCATTTTATCAATTCTTTTTCGCTGCCGTTTTTATGGTGCCAGGCGGCAATTCCAATCAATTCCTCGTCATTTAATTTTGCGAAATCAGAAACATGCAGCAATTGTTCAACAATTTCCGGTTTATCAAAAGGTGGCCGCATGTTTACATCGAGCAATCGGTTAGCTTTTGAATTTTCCAGGAGTTTCAGCAGCGTTTTGCGTGTGACCTTGTTTCGTTGTGCAAGGCTGCCAAAAATAATTAAATCGGCATCAGTTGCCAGTTTTAATAAATCATTGTCGATGCACAAATTATCCCACGCAACAGGTTCACAAATTTCGTAGGTGGCATTCCGGTTTTCATCCAGGTGAACGAGCACCTCACTGGTATTCAGGTTTTGGTCGATGGCGACAAACCGGGTATCCAGCCCCCATTTTTCAAGAAAATGTTTTAATTCAATACCCGGTTCATCATTTCCAATCCTGCTCACGATTGTAGGATTTAGCCCCAGCTTTTTTAAATGAATGGCTACATTCATTGGGGCGCCTCCTGGTTGTTTACCTCCGGGAAGCATGTCCCAGAGCACTTCGCCGTAACAAATTATTTTGTTGAAACTGTTATTTTTCATCTTTTGCTTAGTTTTTATCAAAAATACCTAAAAAGTTAAAACCCACATTTCAAATGGCTAATAAGAAATGAAAATATAAGATGAAATTTCACCAGATAATTTTTAATTCTATTTGGATCAGGAACGAATAAAATATTATATTTGCAACCGCAAAAACAGACGGATTGTATCCGTCGAAATATGGTGGTTGTAGTTCAGTTGGTTAGAACGCTGGATTGTGGTTCCAGAGGTCGCCGGTTCAAATCCGGTCTTCCACCCAAAAAAAATCCTGCCGTTTCGGTGGGATTTTTTTATTTCTTGATTTTATACATCTGCCACCAGGGCGTAGTGGGCGATTCGTGGTGCTCCCAGTGGTAGCCAAAAAAATAGCAGGAGAGCATGGCCCAAAGGTGATTTTTTTTCTGGGTGCGTGCTTTGTGTGGCTGCATTTCTTCTGAAAACGGACGGCGGTGCGGAAGATAAGTTCCGAAGAAAAAAAGCTGGAAAGTGGAAAGAATAGCCGGAACTACCCAAAATGAAAGTAACGTTGTTTCCGGAAACCAAATGAGCAGCACATTAAAAGCAATGGCCATCAACACAATCTGCCACCAGGTAACGTAGTTTTTCATGAAATCGAACCACCACACAAAGAAGTTGTTGCTACGTGTTGAAAAATCCGGATCGTCGGCAGTGGCGGGAAATTGATGGTGTTTGTAATGCTCTTTCTGCAGGTTCCGGTACGATAAAAAAGCAAAAAGCGTGGTAGCGAGATGACCAATGAAACTGTTCACCTTTCGGTTTTTTGAAACCGAACCGTGCATGGAATCGTGCGCTGTTATAAAAAGTCCGGTGTATAAAAAAGTCTGAATCAGAATGTGCAGGTAAAAAAACGGCGAAAGCATGTTGGCCTCCACATAGAAAAGCGAATAGAGCAAATGCCCCAGCCAAAGAATCAAAACTACTATTGCGATAAAAACACCCATAATTCTCTTTGTTTGGGTGCAATATAACGTATTTCTCTAAAAATTAAGAACCTCCTTCAAATTTTTATAACCTGTTTTGCTCACTTTCAGCTTGGTTTTATCGTGCAAAATCACGATGTACGACTCTTTTTCGTATTGCTGAATTTCGTTGATTTCCTCTACTTTTACAATGTACGAGCGATGAATGCGGATGAAATTATTGGGATCGAGCGCGCTTTCGAAATATTTCATGGTTTTTTGTTTCATGTGACGGCTTCCGGTGGTGTAAATCATCACATAATCGTCCATCGACTCGATGTAGCGGACTTCGTCTGCGGGGATAATGTTTATTTTATGCCGGTCTTTCACTACAATTCGATCGAGGTATTCTTCGCGCGGATAATTACTCACTTTGTCGGCCACTTCCGATTCCGTTCCTTCCGACTTAATCCGCTCTGCCACTTTTTCAATGGCTTCGTTCAGGCGCACTTTGGAGTAAGGTTTCAGCAAATAATCGGCGGCATTGTATTCGAATGCTTTTAAAGCGTATTGATCGTAGGCCGTAGCAAAAATAATGTGAGGTTTGTGCTCGAGCAGTTCGAGCATTTCAAAACCGGTAATCTTGGGCATTTGAATATCAAGAAAAACCAAATCGGGCTTCAGCTCATTGATCATTTTAACGCCTTCGAAACCGTTTTCGCATTCGGCCACAACTTCAATATTTTCCACTTCTTTCAGAAAAGATTTTAACAGGTTGCGGGCCAGTTCTTCGTCTTCAACAATAATGGTTCTGATTTTTTCGGACATAGTTATTTAGTTTTGCGGTATTGCCAAAGTTACTTTAAAATCGGTTTTATTGTCTTCCACTTTCATTAAAAGCGGATTGTTGTATATAATCTGGAGACGGTCGCGAATATTGCGCAGGCCAATCCCCTCGCCTCTTTTGCTTCTGACAGATGAATCGTAATTATTATAGATAACCACTTCCAGCATATTGCCTTTCATTTTACAGCGGGTAACTACATCCACCGGCTCGGTTGCTTCATAAACGCCATATTTTATGGCATTTTCATAAAGCGGCTGTAAAATCATATTTGGAATCTGAGCTTCGAGGCAATCTTCGTCCACTTCAAAAAGGGGATTGAGTTTATTTCCAAACCGCACTTTCTCAATCTGCAGGTAAAGCCTGTTATTCTTCAATTCTTCATGAAACGGAACTTTATCAATCTGATCGTGCTTTAGCGAATAACGCATCAGCGAAGAAAGATTGATTACCATTTCCTGTGCTTTAAAGGGGTCAGACATGGTTAGCGACGAAATACTGTTCAGGCTGTTAAAAAGAAAATGAGGGTTTATTTGCGATTTCAATGCGTGGAGTTCCGCTTCTTTAATCAGTCCTTTCAGTTTTCCTTCGTTTCTGAGTTTTTCCTTAAAACCCTGATAATAATTTACTGCGTAGAAAAATACAATGTACATCATATAAAAGGCGTACCCCATAAAAATATTTATCGGAATCCGGTTGTCAATGTATGCTTCGGGTTCCGGGTGCAGCAGCTTAATAAAAACCACCCCAAAATAAAGCCATATAAGAACAATGATGGAGGCTGCAATAACATGTGAAATTATAATGCGGAAGACACTGTTATTTTCGAGGGTTGAAAACTTAATGACATACCAGATGGATGTACCAATTATGGCAAACATAAAAGGCATGGCAAAAAATTCAACAGTAGCTGTACCGGGAGGAATATCATAGGCTATCCAGCGCAATAAAATATTTACAACCGCGGCAAAAACCCAAAACAGCACATAATAAATAGCGAGACGGGGCCAGGAAATAAAAGGATGTTTAAAATCCATATCGATTTGTTACAGGTTGCAGGAAATAATTTTTCTGATTAATGGTATTTTACTTCCACACCTCCGAAGGCACAAAAACCTTTAACAACCAATGTTTTTGAAGGATCGTTTTGAACATCGTGCGCAGTCATTCCGCGTTTATCAGTAAAAGCCCCGAAAACAGCAGTCACCTCGTTTTTTACCGTCCAGTCAGGTGGCACCTTGAAACCGGTTCCCCCAAAAATACAAACACAGTCAACTACCGAACCGTTTTGTGAGAGGTGTGTTTGTCGTAAATCGTATTCGGCACCTCCAAAAATGGAAGTAATTTTTCCGCCTATAAAATTCCTGGAATTAATAAAAACTTCGCGTCCTCCAAAAATCACAAAATCATCGAAATAATCCATTCCTTCATTTACTCCGGGACCAGGCGCCGATGGCAGTTGGTTGCCCTTTCGGTAAGTGAGCAGCAAAGCCACCCCGATTCCCATTATCAGCAGTGGCCAGCCTATTCGCCGTATTTCATGCGGAATTCGGATAATATCGGGAATAAGAAAAAATCCGCCAATAACTACCAGAATTGTTCCGGCTGTTTTGTTTCCGCCAATCCATGAAAAAATCCCGATTCCGATGAGTAACATCTTCCATGAAATCAGAATATCGTCCCAGGAATCCGGAATGATGTCCAGTTTTACCAGTATCCAAAATCCTCCGAGAGCTATCAAAAATAGCCCAAACAAAATTCGTTTATTCGATACGCTGCCCTTTTCCATTGTTCTCTTTTCAAATTTGTAATAAATCAAACTTCTCTCTGTCCGCCATCTGTATTTTTCAGTACAATATCATATATGCCGCGCTACCAGTGTAATTCCTGCTCCAATTAACAGCGCCGGCAAAAGAAAAGATATGGTCAGAGGTGGAAAAAACAGGATTTTTGGAATTAAAAATACCCCACCAATTACAATCAGTATAAGCCCGACTGAACGTTTTCCTGCCAGTAAAAGCAACCCAATTAAAATAAAGATGACCTGCCATGAAAAAAGAAAATCTCCCAACCCGCCAAAAAGGTTGCGCACCGGAAATAAAATTTCATGCAGATGAATAGCCGGGAATTCAATGTAGAATCCAATTTTACGAAGAAGCCAGAGGCCTCCAAAAACGATTAAAACGATTGCGAGTACCAGCTTTGAGTTGTCTTTCCTTTTTACTCTTTCTCTGTCCATAACACTTTCTCGATTAATTCGAAATCAAATATAAACAGGAAAGTAAGCCAGACAACTTAACATTCGGTTGATAGCTGAATAATATCGGTAAAAAGTTTAATTAACCTGTAAAATCAGCCTTGAAAATAACCCGAAAACCAACCTGTTTATTTGTTTTTTTGCATTTTGGCCCACGAATCACGCAGCGGTACAGTTCGGTTAAACACTGGTTTTTCGGGCGAACTGTCGTAATCAGCATTGAAATACCCCAGCCTTTCAAACTGAAAATGGTCGAGTGGCTTTGCATCTTTTACAAACGGCTCCAAATAACATTCCGGCAGGATTTTCAGCGATTCCGGATTCAGAAACTCTTTAAAATCCACATCTTTATGACCGCTGGGGTCTTCATCGTTAAACAACCGGTCGTAAAGCCTCACCTCGGCATTCACAGCATGTTTGGCCGAAACCCAGTGAAGTGTTGCTTTCACCTTACGTCCGTCGGGTGAATCACCTCCCCGCGAAGCCGGATCATAAGTGCAATGCAACTCGGTAATTTCACCGTTTTCATCTTTAACTACATCGTTGCAGGTAACAAAATAGGCGTAGCGCAACCTCACCTCACGACCAGGTGCCAGGCGGAAAAACTTACGTGGAGGATCTTCCATAAAATCGTCACGTTCAATGTACAATTCTTTGGCAAACGGAACTTTGCGGGTTCCCATTTCCGGGTCTTCCGGATTATTAATGGCCTCCAGTTCGTCGGTGTGTCCTTCGGGAAAATTGGTAATTACAACCTTCAGCGGATTCAACACGCCCATCACACGCTGGGCGGTTTTATTCAGGTGCTCGCGCAAACTGTATTCGAGCAGCGAAACGTCAATCATCCCGTCAACTTTGGTTACGCCAATGCGATCGGAAAAATTGCGAATGGATTCCGGAGTATAGCCACGCCGGCGCAAACCTGAAATAGTTGGCATACGCGGATCATTCCAGCCGTTTACATGGCCGTCGCGTACCAGTTCGAGCAATTTTCGCTTGCTCATAATTGTATAAGTGAGGTTCAGCCGTGCAAATTCAATCTGCCGCGGGCGGTATTCACCTTCTTTAAGTTGATCGATAAACCAGTTGTAAAGCGGACGGTGCACCTCAAATTCAAGCGTGCAAATGGAGTGGGTGATTCCTTCCCAATAGTCGCTTTGTCCGTGCGCAAAATCGTACATCGGATAGATGCACCACTTATCGCCGGTGCGGTCATGATGCGCTTTCATGATGCGGTAAATAATCGGGTCGCGCATGTGCATGTTGGGCGATGCCATGTCGATTTTAGCCCGCAAAACATGTGAGCCTTCGTTAAATTCACCGTTTGCCATTTTTTCAAAAAGCGCCAGGTTTTCGTCCGGCTTACGCTCACGGCACGGACTTTCGTAGCCAGGCCGGGTTGGCGTTCCTTTTTGCTTGCTGATGGTTTCGGCATCCTGATCGTCGACGTAAGCCTTGCCCTCCTGAATCAGCTTGATGGCAAATTCATACAATTTATCAAAATAGTCAGATGCAAAAAACAGCCGGTCTTCCCAGTCAAAACCCAGCCAGCGGACATCTTCCTGGATAGATTCAACATATTCCATCTCCTCTTTCGAAGGATTGGTATCGTCGAACCGAAGGTTGCATTTACCTCCGTATTTTTCGGCAATTCCAAAATTCAGGCAAATCGATTTTGCATGACCAATGTGCAGGTAGCCGTTAGGTTCCGGGGGAAAACGTGTATGTACCCGCCCGTTGTTTTTACCTTCTTTTAAATCCTCATCAATCTGAAGATGAATAAAATTCGATTTTTTTGCCGGTTCTTTGTTTTCGGTATTGTTTGCCATTATATTTTATTTATCCGCTGGTTATCAATGACCACAAAATTAAGAAATGATTTGTCAGTTAGATTAACGTGCCGGTAAATTCTTCCGTTTAATCACTAATTCTTAATTTCGCCCAAAAAATGAAGGGACTGATTGAAATTGAAGGTATGCATTTTTATGCGTATCACGGTCATTTTGAAGTGGAACAGGTTGTGGGAAATGATTTTTTGGTAGATGTATCGATTGAAACCGATTGTTCTGCCGCCGCAACTTCCGACAACCTTGATGATGCACTGAATTACCAGGCAGTTTACGACCTCATCAAAAAAGAAATGCAAATCAATTCCCGGCTGCTCGAACATGTTGCAGGCCGCATTCTCGATTCACTTTACAAAGAATTTCCTACAATAGAAAAAGCCAGAATCAAGCTTTCGAAAATGAATCCGCCAATGGGAGGGCAAATCGTAAAAGCAAGCGTAACATTAACACGTTGAAGCTAAAAGAACTTACCTGCTTTTATAAAACATGTTGAAGAACAATATTTTAACTGCTGCAAAACTGATATTTATCTGATTTGATTTTGTGGAATTTTCCTATTTTTGAGTCGAATTTTTAAACCAAAGCCATGTTTTCTACATTTAATAAACTGAATGAAGGTTGGTGCAAAGAATTGGCGCCCGATTGCAAAAAAGAAGAATTAAGGGAAGGCACAAATCCCAGAGTGCCGGAAAGAGAGCCACAATTAAAAGGGTGGGCATCGGGGAAAAACCGTGCTTACAAAAACGCGCGTTGGGAACAACTGCGATAAATCGCCGGGCAGTTCTTGAAATTCAAGCAACAAAATCTTCAGTTCCGAGATTGATAAATTTGATTCCTTTTTCATTTCAGGTGTTCATCTAATTTTATTATGCATAATTAGAAGGCCACAGAGATGCACTGAAAAAATGTTTGAAAATAAAACATGGTACTAAAAGCATTTTTTCTTAGATTTGCAGTCCGAATAAAAAATGGTTCCTTGGCCGAGTGGCTAGGCGGCGGTCTGCAAAACCGTATACGGCGGTTCGAATCCGCCAGGAACCTCAAAGTCCGGTAACAGAACAACAACCTGCTGCCGGACTTTTTTTATGCAAAAACAGAACTTCCCCTAAAGTATTTACGCCTTTTCTGGCATGGTCAGGCCAAAATGCAAAAAACTCTGATCATCATTAAAGACGAACCTTTCGGAACTGGAAAAACTTACGATACCCAGAGAATGGAAATAACTCTGCAAAAAAACATGGCGATGAAAATTAATTGCGAAAAATCGCAATTCCGGCAATTAATCAACGATTCTCAAATGACGAATGCCAGGCAACAAGCATTTCAAAAAATTTGATATGCGAAATGTTTGTTTTCAAAAAATTATCAAACCAAGGTGATTTTTTTTATAATTTATTAAACGGGTATTCAAAAAATTTTATTTTTGTAAACTCTATGGGTTACAAAGGACAGATTTTTTAGGCCATCTATTATTTTTTTCATCATGGGAATTCATACAAGTATTCAAAGATTTGTAGATAATCTGGATAT
>DATFJO010000405.1:0-2857 GCA_035269145.1 Tangfeifania sp.
TCTCAATCATTTTTTTGCGGCTGGTGGCCTGCTTCGATTTTTTTACGTTCGCGCTAAACCGCGAAATAAACTCCTGCAGTTCGGCCTTTTTCTCTTCCGCTTTTTTGTTCTGTGCCTTTTGTTGCCTTAGCGCCAGTTGGCTGCTCTGGTACCAGAAACTGTAATTTCCGGCAAATAATTTTATTTTCCCGAAATCGATATCCACTGTGTGAGTACTGATGGCATCCAGAAAGTGGCGGTCGTGTGAAACCACCAACACGGTATTTTCATAATCCGAAAGGTAATTCTCCAGCCACGAAACTGTTTCCAAATCCAGATCGTTTGTGGGTTCGTCAAGCAGCAGGTTGTCGGGTTTTCCAAAAAGTGCCTGTGCCAGTAAAATCCGCACCTTCTGTTTACCGCTCATGTCCTTCATCAGCGTGTAATGAAATTCCTCGTTTATTCCCAGGTTGCTTAATAAAGTTGCAGCATTGTTTTCGGCATTCCAGCCATCCATTTCGCCAAATTTTTCTTCCAGGTCGGCGGCTTTCATCCCGTCATCATCCGAAAAATCGGGTTTGGCATACAACGCTTCCTTCTCCTGCATTAAATCCCAAAGTTGTGCGTGGCCTTTCATTACGGCATGAATGACCAAATCTTCATCAAACGCAAAATGGTTCTGGCTTAGCACTGAAAGCCGCTCGCCGGAGCCTAAACTTATTTGGCCGGATGTGGAATCGATTTCTCCTGAAATGGCTTTTAAAAAAGTTGATTTTCCTGCCCCGTTTGCGCCGATAATACCGTAGCAATTTCCTGCGGTAAATTTCAGGTTTACATCCTGAAAAAGCACTCTTTTCCCAAACTGTATCTTTAAATCTGCAACTGTAATCATTCGAATAAATTGATATAAACTGGTTCTGCTTTTTTCTTCATTGAAAAAAGTGTGCAAACGTAGTGATTAAAATGGTTTAACTGCACAAAAAAATGCAATTCTGATAATTGATAACATTGAAGTTAACCCGTTGATAATTAATAGTTATCTTTTTACTGAAATATGCTTTTATTGAGTGTGTTTTAAAAAACTGTACCGTACAGTCAAATGTAGCACTTCCATTTATATAATTTCTTTAAATTGTGCAGATAGTGGCGGTACTCAAAACTTTGGTTGATATAAGAAGAGGTATGCAGAAGAAAAGTGATTTGTAATTTTTTTTATTATTGATTTGTATTCTATAACCGATTTACCTTTATTTAGGTTGAAAACAATAATTATTTATTGAGAACAAATGAACTCATTTAAGTTTAAGATTTTATTGTGGCTATGCTGCATAATGATTATATACACCGCAAAAGCCGGAAGTAAAGGTGAAATCTCAAAAACCTCACCCAATGTTCTTTTCATCGCCATCGACGATCTTCGTCCGGAACTGGGTTGCTACGGAAACGATTATATTCATTCTCCAAACATCGACCGGCTGGCTGAATCAGGAGCAGTATTTACCAATCATTTTGTTTCGGTGCCTACCTGTGGCGCCTCACGTT
Source organism: Tangfeifania sp. (assembly GCA_035269145.1). Classification (GTDB taxonomy): domain Bacteria; phylum Bacteroidota; class Bacteroidia; order Bacteroidales; family Prolixibacteraceae; genus Tangfeifania. Next base: position 1,522 of record DATFJO010000405.1, read on the forward strand.
TCAGCATGCTGACAGGTATGCTGCCTGAAACAAAAGGACACCTTCGTAATGAAGCCTGTCGTAAAATGATTTCAGGAAAACCGGAAACAGAGGACCCCGAAACGTTTATTCATCATTTACGGAGGAATGGTTATTACACGGTAGGCATCGGAAAAATCAGTCATTATGTTGACGGATTGCTGTATGGTTACACCGACCCGGTGGGCACAGAATATGAATTGCCGCATAGCTGGGATGAAATGCTGTTCAATCCGGGTAAATGGGAAACCGGCTGGAATGCTTTTTTTGGTTATGCGAATGGAGAAAATCGTCAAAGTATGAACCGCCAGGTAAAACCTTACGAAAAAGCAGATGTGCCCGATACCGGATATCCTGATGGGCTGACTGCCCGTTTGGCAGTGAAAAAACTAAATGAACTGGCACAAAAAGAAAAACCTTTCTTTCTCGGCGTCGGTTTTTTTAAACCCCACCTGCCGTTTAATGCGCCACAAAAATACTGGGATTTATATGATGAAGAGAAGATTCCACTCTCGCCCAATCCGTTTATTCCTGAAAATGTAAACAAAGCCAGCCTGCATGGAAGCGGTGAATTTAACGGTTATCAACTGGGCGATGAAAAAGCTTCGCTGGAAGGACCTGTATCTGATGAATATGCACGAAAACTCAGACATGCTTATTTTGCAAGTGTGAGTTACATCGATGCGCAAGTGGGCAAATTGCTCAATGAGCTGGATAGGCTGGGAATTGCTGAAAACACTGTAATTGTTCTTTGGGGAGATCATGGCTGGCACCTGGGAGACCAACTGGTGTGGGGGAAACATACCGTTTTTGAACGGGCACTGAAAAGTGCTTTTATTTTGAAAATTCCCGGAAAAACAAATGGAAAAAACATTGAAGAAGTTGTAAGCACAGTCGATATTTATCCTACACTGATGGATTTATGCAACGTGGACATGCCTCATGAAACCGATGGCAAAAGTTTAGTTCCACTTATTTCCAGCCCGCTAATCAATTGGGAAAACGCAGCCTTTAGTTATTACAGGAATGGCATTTCGCTGAGGACCGACAGGTACCGACTGACAAAATATTTTAGAAATGCAGAGCCGGTGATTGAGTTATATGATCATCAGAATGACCCCAATGAGACCATGAATATTGCCGGTGAAAAACCTGAAATTGTTGAGCAATTATTGCCACTTTGGGAAAAAGGGAATACCCGTTTGTATGGATTGAATTAATCCGTTTAACATAAAATCAATCATATGAAAAAATATTCCATCGTTTTATTTCTGTTTATTGCATTTTCCTGTGCACAAACTTCTGGGCAAACTGATAA
>DATFJO010000406.1:0-2612 GCA_035269145.1 Tangfeifania sp.
ATGGGACAGGTATGAATTTACACAGGATACAACATTCCTTCGTAATATCGCCTATCCTGCTTTGCTGGGCATGAGCACATTTTTATCGAAAACGCTTTTGCCTTCTGAAAATGGAATTTTGCTGGTTGATCGGTCCGCCTCTCCTGAACAACGTCATCAGGGTGTGCATTACATGACCAAAGGTACCACCTTTGATCAGGGATTTGTTTGGGAAACATACAACGATTTATTAAAAAGTGCTGAAATTCTCGGTAAAAAAGATGCATTCCTGGAAACGGTAGAAAAACAAATCAATAAACTGGATCCCATTCTAATAGGGGAATCGGGACAAATAAAAGAATACCGGGAAGAAAAAAAATACGGTGATATAGGTGATCCAAAACACCGGCACATTTCACACCTGTGCCCAATATATCCCGGCACTTTGATTAACTCCGGCAAACCAGATTGGGTTAAGGCAGCAAGTACAGTTCTTGATTTTCGAGGCAATAATACCACAGGCTGGGCGATGGCACATCGTATGAATGTTCGCGCCAGAACCAAAGAAGCGGAAAAAGCACATGAAGTGTATGCTAAATTTTTAAGAGAACGTACCCTTCCAAATTTATGGACCGTTCATCCTCCCTTTCAGATAGACGGCAATTTAGGAACCATGGCAGGTGTTGCAGAAATGCTTATCCAAAGCCACGAGGGTTTTATCGAACTTCTTCCTGCATTGCCAAAAGCATGGGAAACAGGCAGATTCAATGGATTGTTAGCCAGAGGTAACTTTGAGCTATCAGCGAAATGGGAAAAAGGCAATATTTATCAGCTCGAAATTATTTCGAAGGTGGGTGGAGAATGTAAAATTAAGTTGCCAGATGACGGAAATGTTAAGATTATCGATAGTTCAAAACAAGAAATACCTTTTTCAAAAGTGGCTGAAAAAACAATCCAATTTTCAACTATGAAGTCAGGAAAGTATGTAATTAATATGGAAAATAACTAAGCACACTATCAATAATACCATTTGTACTTTGAAATGCCGCAGACAATTTCAAAGTTTACAATGGTTAATGCCGATGCTACAACAAAGGAGTAATCTGAACAAAGTGAAAGAATGCGACATTTGGTTGTTAAATCGGTATAAAGCTAATAACCAGGTGTCTTTAAAAAATTTCAATTCAAAACTTCACTGAAAAATGCGCTAACATCATCTTTTACATTTTCAGGATGTTCGTGTCCGATTCCTTCGTAAGTTTTGATGGTAGCATTAATTCCCAAACTGTCATAAATTCCTTGGCTGGCTTCCCAACGTTGCGGTTGCATTTCTTCGCCCAGTAACTCGTAAATGATTTCTCGTTCCGGCTCATCGAAAGCATCGCTGTATGGAATGGCGTCGTTATCATCCAGTTCGCCCATAAACAAAAACTGCGGAATTGAACGGAAAGCGCCCGGATTAAACGATTTGCCAAAAAGCGCTTCAAAATCGTAAGTGCCAACCGGGTAAATCAAATCCCGGCCTTTCATTTCTTTTTCGGGCAACATCAGCAACCCGTTGAGTCCGCCTGCAGCAACAGCTTTCACTTTCTCAGGATGAATCAGCGAAAAGCGGTTGGCAAAAGTTCCGGAGGCAGAAAAGCCGGTCATCAAAAATTGGTCCCCGGTTTTATAACCCCTTTCTGCAAGGCGTTTCCGGGCATCTTCAAACATATTTAATAACTGAAGGTCGATTCTTTTTAGCTCTTCGTCTTGCTTCAAAACAATGTCACGGTCTAAAGAATGGGTATAAAGATGTGAATCGGATTCAAATCGTGGAAAAACCGGAACCAGCAGCGGCAGATTCAGTTCGCGCGAAACATAATTCCCGATGTAATAATCGATGGTGGCGGTTCTTTCTGCTTTCTCAATATGGGCTTTCAAATCGTCGTCTAAAAAACCCGAATTATTGGACTCTACCACAAGCGGAATTTCAGATTCTTTGGATGTATCATCAGGGATAAACAGAAAATAGGGGTAATGAAATCCCTTATCTTCATTCGCCTCAGTGAACTCCAGTTTGCCGTTTTTAACTTTGCTGCACCCGAACAAAAAAACAATGCAACACATGAATATTAGCCTTTTTCCAACAAATTTGGTATTCATTTTTATTACCGGTTAAAAAAATTTGTCCTATTCGTAAGTATAACATGAAACGCATTACAAAACAAAGCGCAGATGGGAATTTTTTCATCACCAGTTTTCAATCTCTTTCTTAATTTTTTCGTGTGTGACTCCCACCTGCACCTCATGATTGCTAAATGTTGTCGGGGCGGATTTCGGAACGCCTGCCGGCAGGCAGGCGTTCCTGTCCGCCAGCTGGCGGACACGGAACTGCGAAACGACCCCGAGTACTCGGGGGCAGTTGGCGTACCACCGAACCCAGCCCTGCAATATGTACATTGTTGAACTAAATCCCTGCGGGATAGCTGATTCAAAAGTACACTCAAAGTATTCATTTATTCTGTTGAAAACGTGTTTCATTTTAATTCAATGTTTCAATTTTTATTCTACTTAAAAATTTATAGTATGTCACAAGCAAAATTCTTATTTTTGTATAACTCACTTCTTCTGACAGAGTAATTTTTAAAATA
>DATFJO010000407.1:0-12957 GCA_035269145.1 Tangfeifania sp.
AATAACATAAATTTTCTACCATGGGTGAAATTTAATAAAATAGTCTGATTCCTGATTATCCCTGTTTTTATCAATAATTACGGGCATTTCAGAACATAATAATCAATTTAAAAAACTCATTCAACTAAAACATTCAGTAAATTAACTACAAAATTTAGTTGTTAAACTAAAATTTATAGTTATATTTGTTTTGAGGTTTTAGACTCGTCATCCTGAACTCGTTTCAGGATCTCGAAATAAGATGCTGAAATAAATTCAGCATGACGTAACAATCAATTATCTGAAGAAATGAAAAAGCTGACACAAAAAGAAGAAGAAATCATGAACGTTTTTTGGGAGAAAGGCCCGATGTTCGTGAAAGATTTAAAAAAAGAATACTCCGACCAGAAACTGCATTACAACACACTTTCCACAATTGTCCGTGGCTTGGAAGAAAAAGGATTTATCGACCATGAACAGTTTGGAAATACACACCGTTATTTTCCGGCACTTTCAAAAGAAGAGTACAAAAAGAAAACGCTCGGGAACGTGGTAAAAAAGTACTTCGACAATTCGTACAAAAATGTGGTTTCGCTTTTGGTGAAAGATGAAAACATTTCGCTGGAAGAATTAAAAAAACTGATTGCCGAGATTGAAAACACCAAAACCGATTCAAAATGAACCCGTTTTTTGAATACCTCATAAAATCTACCATCAGCTTATCGCTGCTGTATTTGCTATTTAAGGTTTTTATGCAAAACGACAAAACGCTGGTTTTAAACCGGTTTTTGTTGCTCGGAATTCTTCTTATCTCGGCAGTCATTCCGTTGTTAAATTTTCAGTTTTTTCAAACCGAAGGTCCCGTTAAACACGTAGAAATCATCCGCGAATTTATCTCGGCTCCGATAACTTTTTCACCGGAAAGCCCGGCTGCAACAGCCTCTGTTTCACAAGCGGAAGAAAGTGAAACAAATTACTGGTTGCTTATTTATGGAGCAGCAGTTCTCATTCTTATCATTCGGCTTTTTATGTCGGTCGTGAAAGTTCTTCAACTCATTCGCAACGCAGAAAAGCAAAAATTGCGAAACATAGTTTTGGCGGTAGTAAAAGAGATGATTCAACCCTTCACTTTTCTGAATCACGTGGTGCTTTCTGTAAAAGATTTAAACGAAAATAAAAATAGTATTGTGGCTCACGAACAGGCCCACATCAAACAATTGCATGCGATTGATTTGGCGGTTTGTGAGGTTTTTACGCTGCTGCATTTTTTCAACCCGCTGATGTGGTTGTTGCGGCGCGACTTAAAACTGATCCACGAGTACCAGGCCGACCAGGCCGTTCTGAACAAAGGCATCGATGCACAACAATACCAGTTGCTGGTTATCCAAAAGGCGGTGGGCGAAAGACGTTTTGCCCTGGCCAACAGTTTTTCTCAAAAACCAATTTTAAAACGTATTAAAATGATGAAAAAGAATAGAAAACGATGGACACAAATAAAGCTGCTGCTGTTTGTTCCAATACTGCTTTTGCTTTTACAGGCATTTGCACGGCCCGATTTAATTTCTAACCCGGATAAATTTATTCCTATAAAATTTCAGGAAAACACATCTGAAAAATGGATGGAAAGATGGACGATGCAGAATATAGGAGAAGGAATATTTCAACCTGAAATGAATGCATCTGATTTACAAAAAGAATCAAACAATGTTCTGGTTATTTTAATGAATCGAAAAGACCAATATTTAGTTGAAAATCAACACAAAAAGAGAGAAGAAATAAAACAATTGGTAAAAGATTATTTGCATGGAATAAATCCCGACGGTGGAAAAGGCCCGAATTATTCTGAAAAAGAAGTTCCATTTATCGGAAAAGTTAAAGTTTCCAGTGGAATGATAGTTTATAAACACGATATCGCTTCATCAGAAAAAATGATAAATTCTACATTGCAAGCAATTGGAGAAGCTTACCTTGAAATTCGCAATGAAAAAGCTCTGGTCCTTTTTGGCAAAAATTATTTTGAGTTGGATGATGAAAAACAAAAAGCTGTAAACATGGCAGTACCAGTCTGGTTTTCATTTGATAAACCTAAAACAATAAAACCTCCACCACCGCCACCTCCTCTTTCCATCGAATTGAAAAAAGACGGTTCCATAGCTCTCGGCCCAAAGAAAAATAAGCACCTATATTCTTTTGATGAATTTGTGAATAAACTCCCTGAAATTGAGAAAAACTACAAGGAATTCAATGAAAAGCACAATGTAAATTATCCTTATTATTGCAGGATTGATATGCAAGAGGGAGCTGATGATAATAGTGTCAAAAAACTAAAGGAGGTGCTTGGAAAATTCGAAATTATTTTTGAATAATTATATTTCACAGATTTGATTTATGAGCCCGGTTTTTGCCGGGCTTTTTCGGGTGCGGCGATTTGTTCCAGGGAATGCCTTTGGCGCAATCGCCGACAATACGGTCAACGAAAAACGCGATTAAAAATCGCGTGTCCCGCTATCGCATCACCCTCTAAAACTTCCACGTTAATTTTGCGCCCAACATCCGCGGTCTCCCCGGAACAAAAGTGGGTATTCCGAACTGGCCGCCCCAGTGGCCGGCGCTTGAAATGTATTTTTCTTCCAGCAGGTTGGTTCCGTAAATACTCAGAACCAGGTCAGGATCCACCATTTCAAGTCCGAGGTTGATATTGAGAATTCCGTAAGCAGGTTGGCTCAATCCGGGCGTGTTGGCTTCGGTAAACCAAAAATGCGACTGCCAGGAATACCAGGGCGTAGCAAACAACCGCATGGTGCGGGCAATATTCAGTTTTCCTGAAAATCCGGCGGAAAAGCTGTGTTCGGGCGCACGGGCAAAACTGTTTCCCGCATAAAGGTAATCTTCGCCATTTACTCCGGTTGAATCGAACGCCGACTGCATCCATGCATAGTTTCCAAATACATCGAGACCTGAAAGAACTGCCACTTTCAGCCCGGTTTCGGCGCCGTACGAAGTGGCTTTTCCATTGGCAGCCAGCAATGCGGTTCCGGGTTCGCCACCCCACTGCAGCGTTTGCACATTAATGTGCCGCCTGTAAAAACCGTTCACCTCCCAAAAAATCCGCTTTTTGATGAGGATTTTCCAGCCGCCCTCTCCGCTGTAAACATTTTCGGCACCGGTAATCAGCGGTTTCCCATCCCAGCTAAACTGCAAAACCTGTGGTCGCCGGCCGCGGGCTGCATCCAGGTAAAAATTGAAATTCTCGTTCCAGCGGTACATAACTCCGGCCTGCCCTGCAAAGGAAAGGCTGTTTTTTTTCAGCTCCTGGCCGGCAGACGGCTTGTACAGCAAATTGGGTGCGGCACCCGAATATTCCCCGATTGAAGAAACTTCGCCACCTGAGAATTCCGATTCGTGGTTCAACTGCAACCGGTCATAAACTGCACGTGCCCCGATAGTAAAAAACAGCCGCCTGCGCCATTGGTAGGTGTAATGTAAAAAAGCCTGTGCCGACTGGGTTTTTTTATAACCGGTATGCGTTTCACTGTGGTTTTCATCAATCGGCAAATCTAAAATCGGAATTGAACCGATTGGTTGCAGGAGCACAGGAACCCGCCGTTGCCGGGGCATAAAGAAGTTGGCAGAAATCGATGAAAGATTGTAAATCAACTCATCGTTCGAAAAAAGAGTTTGGGAAATATTTTCTTTTTCCTGAAAATAGTTTAAACCGAATGAACCATTTGACCGGCTCCGCAGTGAAAAATTGTACCGGATTTCCTGATAGAAATTTTCTGAGTTTGATTCGTTATCCATCTCAAGTGCCGGGAAAAAAGTTCCATCGGCATCCCAACTGTCTGCCTTGTTGTTTTTGCGAAACGAAGTTATGGAAGACCAGTAATTGTGTTCGTCCCTTAAAAACCGGTAGGTCAGCGTGGCATTCATTCGTTCGGCATCCGAACCCAGACTTTCGCCGCGATTGAGCGATGCCCGATAATTAAATAACCCGAATTCTTCGTTCTCATTTGGCATCCACCTGTTCATAAAAGCAGTGCCCGGTTCATCAGATTTTTGATAGTTCAGTTGCAAATCAATTTTATGGTTCCAGGCAGGTAAAAACCTCACCGAGAACCTTCCGCCCAAAATATTTTGGCCGTTAAGTGTTCCGCCAAATGTATTTTCAACATAACCGTTCCGATCGCGGAAAATGCCGGCTGCCCTTACGTAAAGCATATCTTCGATGAGTGGATAGTTCACCGCGGCCTGAACTTCCTTGTTTGAGAAATTTCCTGCACCTGCCGAGACATATCCACCAAACTCGTCTTCCGGCTTTTTGCTGATAAAATGTACAGCGCCGTTCAACGCATTTCTACCAAAAAGAACATTTTGCGGCCCTTTCAAAATTTCCACCCGCTCCGTGTCGAACAGTTCTGATGAAAATCCACCGGGCTGGCTCACCGGCACCTGGTCGGCAAAAGCAGCAACCGACGGAGATAATCCGGGGAAACCGGAATTCCCGTTTGCCCCATGCATAAAAAAGCCATGATTGCCTGCGCCCAGGCTTTCAAAATTTAAACCGGGTTCCAACATTGCGAGTTCCGCAAAATCGGTGATGCCCAAATTTGTAGTTTGCGAACGTGTTGTAACCGAAACGGCAGCAGGAATATCTGAAATTTGCTGCTCGCGATTCTGTACGGTTGCAAATTCAGGTTCGAGCGAAGCCGGTTCGCGCTCCAGCACAAAATAGTGATCGTTGTAACCGGCCTGAAGTGCATAATCAACAGTTTTGTTGCGATAACCCATGCAGGTAATTTTCAAACGCAACCTACCTGTTGGCAGGTGTGAAAGCATAAATTCCCCAAACTCGTTGGTATGAACCAGCCGGTTGATTCCTTCAATTTCCACACTGGCACCTTCAATTGGTTTTTTTTCGGTATCGCGCACCAGCCCCCTGAAAATTACCTGGGGCAACCGTTCATTTACCTGTTCCACATTCCTGTATTTCCGTTTTACCCGTCCGCGTTTTTTCGACTGACCTTCAGCAACAAATACAGCGAACACCAGCAAAGCTGCAATCAGGTATTTCTTCATTTTTTCTGTTTCCGTACGATTCAGTTTCATACAATTTCATTACAATGGAACCGCGAAAATTCAATTTACTTTCTGGCAGTAAAAACCGGTAATTTCAGCCAGATGGAAAATTCATCGAGGCTGTCTGTTGCTTCATCAATGCTTTTACAACATTTAATGGCAAATGCAGGTTTCCGGGCCTTACTAACAATAAATATCCGATAATCGCGCGAACGCTGTGTTGTTGTCCGGTTCGACCAACTGGCCATCGATTCCGATTTCACAAAAGGTATTAAAGTTACTCCACGATAAGCTGTTATCGATTTCCACGGGCCAACTTTTATTATCCCGAATAATTTATTGTACTGCCTGATTTGTTTTTTATCGGTATTGATTTCTACACCTGAGTAGGAAAATATCACAAAAAGTGAAATAATTTGCACGACAACACCAGCTAAGTAAGCCTCGAAATAAATAAAGCTTGCGGCGGCTAACAGAAAAAGCCCGCCCACAAAAACAGCCGTCCGGCCAAATGCATTATCTATTTTGTTGTCAATTTTCAAAATCCGGCATTTTCTATGTAAACGGTAAAAACCTCTTTTTTATTTGAAGAGGATTCAAAATATACCCGAAATCAAAGCTTGAGGTTCCTTTCTTCGAGGTAGTAGTGCCAAAGCAAATACGTTGCCACCGAGCGATACGGTTTAAATTTTTCCATGTAACGAATAATATCATTTTTTCCGGTTCCTGCTGGCAGTAATTTCAGCTCAAAAACCGCTTTTATTGTCGCCAAATCTCCGGGTGGAAAAATATCGGCAAAATGCAGGCTCATCAAAACGTACATATCGATGGTCCAGTGTCCGATGCCTTTTAGTTGAATAAGCCGTAAGCGGATTTCATATTCCGCCATTTTATTCAATTCATCAAGGTTGAGACGGCCTTCCGCAATTTCGGAAGCAAGTATCCTGGCATACCTGATTTTTTGCCTGCTAAAATAGCAGTTCCGTAATTCTTCATCGGTCAGAGTCAGTAAATTTTCAGGAGTAATGATTTCAATTTTTTGAACCAATTTATTGTAAGCTGCGCGGGCAGCTGCAAGTGAAACCTGTTGTTCAAGAATTGTCAGAATAAGTGTGGCGAAATTTGGCGAACGAAACCACATCGGTGGATAGCCAAAATTCTGAAGAACCGGTTCAAAACGCGCATCATTTACAACTATCCAATCGCAAAGCTTTCTGAAATGTTTTTCGTCTTGTATTTTTTCCATGCACTCACAAAAATAAAGAAGAGGGACGACCTGCGCCCCTCTCCGTAAGGAAGGTAATACCGAATTGTTTCTGATAAAGTGGACTGATTAATTTACCCTCCTTTGCACAAAAAACGGTGAATTATTTATTTTATTATTCTGCTTAATTAAGATGTGCGTGTTTTTTCAATCTGAAAGACAATTAAAATTCGGCTTTTAAGGCCACGATAAAATTAATTCCAGGAGCTACAATACCCGATGAATAGGTACGGTACCGTTTATCCAGGATATTTTCTATTCCTCCGCTCACTAAAAAAGTTTTATTCACCTGGTAATTCGATTTCAGGTTGAGTGTCCACCAGGCTGGCGACCACGGATTTCCGTTTTCATCGATGGCATATAAATGGGGTTTGTCCTGCTCAGAAGGGGCCAGTTCTTCAAAATCATAATCCCCACTATATTCTACATAAAAATCGACAAACCATTTTTGACGTTCGAGTATTAAATGCGAACTTCCGAACGTTGGCGGAACATGACGCAACGAATAGCCACCGGCATCTTCGCCGTGAATAAGGGTGAGGTTATTCCGGGTACGCAAAAAAGGTGTAAAAAGGTATTCAAAAGCCAGACTCCCACCATAAATTTGAGCCGATTCCGCATTCACCAAAGCTTCTACCTTGCTCATTACACCGTCGTACATAATAGAATCCTGTCCGTTTACAGAAAAATTGCGACGAACCATAGCATTTTTGAGACGGGTATAAAAACCGGTAATTTCAACCTTCGCTTTCGCTGAATAACTTCTGATGATTCCGAGCTCAATATTACGGGCATACTCAGGCTCCAAGTCCGGGTTAGGCACCACCACATTCCCGGGTTCTGAATCAAAAACCTTGGCTACATCGTCGATATTTGGAGAGCGGAACCCTGTGGATGCATTAAAATTCACCTGCCAGTTGGGAGTGGGGTGCCACACCGCACCAAAATTCCCGTTAAATGCTGAATTTGACATATCAAAATCACTGAACGGGAAATTGTAAAATGCCTCATCGAAATCGCCACTGAGATGAGTATATGTGTAACGTGAGCCTGCCTGCAAAATAAGTTTATCGCTAAAATTGTATTTATAAGACAAATAGGCCGCGTAGCTGTTGTATTCTGATCCATCGGGATATCGGGGAGCTATTGTTTCTGTTGTATTCTCAGGCAAATCGAGAGAATTTCCGGTAGAACCAACATTGTTTAGCAGAAATTCGGCTCCGTAAAAAACCTCACTTTTTTCGTTGACCGACTTGCCCAAATCCAGGTTCAGGGAAAACACATCCAGCTTTTCTGTACGATTGCGCAAAAACCGGCTGTGCAAATTTCTTTCGTGCCGGCTTTCGGTGTAATACTGGTATCCGGCCAGCAAATTCATTTTATCGAATAAAAGGTGTTCATCATGATACTGAAAACGCCCCGACATTAATGTCCATTGCTGAGGTCCGTAATACCAGTCGCCGTAACGCAGTTCATTATTCCGGTATACAATTAACCGATCGTATCGCGGAATGCTGGTAGTTTGTGAGTGGTGTGCGCTCAAAACAACATCTATTTTATTATTTGGCCTGTACCTGAATTTCGAAATTACATTAAACTGGCTGTATCCTGAAAATTTCTGAAGCAGTTCATTATCGTTGGGAATAATTTCATCAGCCCCGGTAAACCTCCCGGGTAAAACATATTCGAGTCGCAGGTATTCATCAGGGCCGTTGGAGCCCATCCGCAAATCGTCGTAATCAGTAAAAGTACCACTTACGAGCGCTGCCCATTTTTCCGATCCGAAGTTATAAGTTCCGTGAACAGTTTTTTCGAAATTAGCGCTTGAATAACGCATTACCGCTTTTCCGCCCTGCACGGGTTCATCTTTTGTTGACAGGCGTGGCGAAAGCGTATTAAAGCTCATTACGCCACCCAGCGCATCGCTTCCGTATATTACTGAGCCGGGGCCAAAAATAATTTCGGTGCTTTCCAGCGAATTCGGATCGAGAGAAATAATATTGTGCAGGTTTCCACTTCGGTAAATGGCGTTGTTCATGCGGATTCCATCCACAACAATCAAAACGCTGTTTGCTGCAAAGCCTCGAATCATCGGGCTACCTCCCCCCATCTGACTTTTCTGAATAAAAACACCGCCTTGTGTTCCGAGCATGTCGGCAGCAGTTTGCGGATTGTAGCGCATAACTTCCTTAGGCTGAATTGTTTCAATTTTGTGTGGAATTTCAGTTCGCGACTGCTCCCACCGGTTTACCGAAACCACAACCTCGTCTAACCTTACCGGATCTTCAACCAGCAAAACCCGGTTTCCGCGGGTAACAATGTTTCGCCGGGTAGAAGTGAACTTTAAAAATGAAGAGTGTTGAAAAAGAAGCGGCTCATTATCATCAAATACATTTAGATTTACTTCACCATCTTCATTGGTTTGGCGGGTAATGTTTTCTTCCGATATTACGAGCACTCCTTCCACAGGTTCATTTGTGCGGCTGTTAAATACTTTAATGGTTTGTGATTGTACACTGCTGAAAAAGACAATAAACAATAATGTAAGGATAATTTGCTTCACGAGTAATTTTTTAAATTCCGGGCAAAAATCAGCAAAAACTATGCCTGCATTACTGATGAACAATTGAAATTTCAAAGATGATTAAAATAAAAATATTCATTTTTCCATTTGAAATAATTACCTTAAAGGGGCTTGCATTTACCTTCTAAACTATGCCCTGGCTCATCATGGCATTTGCCACTTTAACAAATCCTGCAATGTTGGCACCTCTTACATAATTTACAGAACCATCTTCATTGCGTCCGTATTTTACACACAATTCGTGGATATTTGCCATAATTGATGTCAACTTGTTGTCTACCTCCTCCCGGGTCCATTGTATACGCATACTGTTCTGGGTCATTTCGAGACCCGAAACGGCTACCCCGCCTGCGTTTGCAGCTTTCCCGGGCCCGTATAAAATACCGGCCTCCAAAAACTGATGTTCAGCCTCATAGGTACTTGGCATATTTGCACCTTCGGCCACCACAAAGCATCCATTTTCAAGAAGATTTTTGGCATCTTCCCCGCTGATTTCATTTTCGGTGGCACATGGGAATGCAATGTCGCATTTTATTTTCCAGGGACGTTCATTCTCTAAATACTGAACGTTGAATTTTTCGGCGTACTCCCTGATCCTTCCCCGGTGAACATTTTTCAGTTCCATCACAAAATCCAGCTTTTCACGGTCGATTCCGTCAGGGTCGTAAACCGTTCCGCCTGAATCGGAGAGGGCAACTACTTTGCCACCAAGTTCAATTACTTTTTCGGCTGCATACTGGGCCACATTGCCCGATCCGGATATAGTAACCACCTTACCTTCAATACTTTTGTCTTGTGTTTTCAGCATTTCGCGTGCAAAATATACCGCACCATACCCCGTTGCTTCCGGGCGAATTAAAGAACCTCCCCAATCAATTCCTTTCCCAGTCAGCACTCCTGTAAATTCGTTTTTCAGCCGTTTATACTGCCCGAAAAGAAATCCGATTTCACGGCCGCCTACACCAATGTCACCAGCCGGAACATCGGTATACTGACCGATATGGCGAGATAATTCAGTCATAAAACTTTGGCAGAAACGCATAATCTCCACATCCGATTTATTTTTCGGATCAAAGTCGGAACCACCTTTTCCGCCACCCATAGGCAATGATGTCAGGCTGTTTTTAAGAATCTGCTCAAAAGCAAGAAACTTTAAAATACTTAAGTTCACTGACGGATGAAAACGCAGTCCTCCCTTATAAGGTCCAATGGCGCTATTCATTTCAACACGAAAACCGCGGTTGATATGGATATTTCCCCGGTCGTCGACCCACGGAACACGAAAAATAATAATCCGCTCCGGAACAACCATTCGTTCCAGTATTTTTTCCTGAATGAGACGTGGATTTTTCACCACATAATCGGCAAGCGATTCAATAACCCCCTGAACAGCCTGGTGGAACTCCGGCTGCCTCGGATTTTTCTCCTTCAGGTAAATCATAAAATCTTCAGTAAATTCTTTTGGTTTTTTGAAATTCATTACAGCAAGTTTTTAATTATTCACGGAGGATTGAAAAAGAAATTGAATCCCCCCGGAGTTTTCTAATCTAAACATTCACTGCTGGCTTTTCGTTCATTCAATCTGAATATCATTTCAGGCTTTACCTCAAACAAAATCTTTATCTTTGCGGCTTAAAATCAGATTTATCAATAAAATGGAATACAATTTCGCAAAAATAGAGCCCAAATGGCAGCAATACTGGGAGGAGAATAAGACATTCAAAACAGAAGATGATTTTTCAAAAAAGAAATATTATATCCTCGATATGTTTCCTTATCCGTCAGGAGCCGGTCTGCATGTAGGCCATCCGGAAGGATATACTGCGACCGATATAATTAGCCGTTACAAACGAATGAAAGGCTTCAACGTGCTGCATCCGATGGGTTACGATGCGTTTGGCCTGCCTGCCGAGCAATATGCCATGCAAACCGGGACTCACCCTGCTGTAACAACCAATAAAAACTGCGACAATTTTCGCCGGCAGATCAAAGCCATCGGGTTAAGTTACGATTGGGATCGCGAAATTAATACCACTGATCCGGGGTATTTTAAATGGACGCAGTGGATTTTCAAACAATTATACAATACGTGGTTTGACGAAGAACAGCAGAAAGGGCGGCCAATTTCCGAACTTCCGGTTCCTGAAGAAATAAAAGAAAAAGGAGAAAAAGCTGTTCAGGAATACATTTCAGAAAAACGACTGGCTTATTACGACAATGCCCAGGTTTGGTGGTGCAACTCGTGCAAAACGGTTTGCGCCAACGAAGAAGTACTCACCGATGGAGCTCACGAAAAATGTGGCAACCAGGTTATCCGTAAAAACTTAAAACTATGGCTGTTGCGCATTCCACATTATGCTGAACGTTTGCTGCAGGGACTTGAAAAACTGGATTGGCCTGCCGGTGTGAAAGACATGCAGAAAAACTGGATAGGCAAATCAACCGGAGCTGAAGTGGATTTCAAAATTGACGGGATGGGCGAAAAGCTGCGTGTTTACACCACCCGTCCCGACACTTTATTTGGAGCCACCTATATGGTAATTGCCCCGGAACACCGGCTGGTAAATGAAATTGCGGTTCAGGATAAACAAGAAGAAGTTGAAAGTTACGTAAAAGCTGCTGCCCTGAAATCGGATCTCGACCGAACCGATTTGGCAAAGGAAAAAACCGGAGTGTTTACCGGCCACTACGCAATCAACCCTGTAAACAATGAAAAAATTCCCATCTGGGTAGCCGACTATGTTTTGATGGGTTATGGTACAGGAGCAATTATGGCTGTTCCGGCGCACGACACCCGCGACTTTGAGTTTGCCAAAGAGTTTGATATTCCAGTTACATGCATTCTGGATCCGAAAGATGCCGAAGACCGCGATGCAATTCTGGCTGGCAAGAAATGCTGGACGGAGGACGGAGTATATATTAACTCTTCGGATGAAGAAACCGGCTTGAATATTAACGGGCTGAACAAAGAAGCCGGAATTCAGGCAACCATCGAATGGCTCGAAAAAAATGACCTGGGTAAAGCAACCGTGAATTTTAAAATGCGCGACTGGCTGTTTAGTCGCCAGCGATATTGGGGCGAGCCGTTTCCGGTTATTCACTGGGAAGACGGGGAAGTTACATTGCTCGATGACGATGAACTACCGCTTGAGTTGCCCGACCTGGAAAAATTCACTCCGGGCGATGAAGGTGAATCGCCGCTGGCAAATGCTACCGAATGGCTGCATGTAACCGATAAAAACGGACGCAAAGGACGCCGCGAAACCAACACCATGCCACAGTGGGCAGGTTCGTGCTGGTACTACCTGCGTTTTATCGACCCGAAAAACGATGAACAGATTTTCGATCCGCAAAAAGAAAAATACTGGATGCCGGTTGATTTGTACATCGGTGGTGCTGAACATGCCGTACTTCACCTTTTGTATTCACGTTTCTGGCACAAAGTGCTGTTCGATTTGGGCGTGGTTTCCACCGACGAACCATTCACAAAACTTTACAACCAAGGAATGATTCTGGCATTTGCTTATGAAACAGCCGCCGGAGCAAAGGTTTCTTCTGACTTTGTGGAAGAACGCGATGGAAAATACTTCCACACTGAAACCGGCGAAGAGCTGAACCAGATTGTGGCAAAAATGTCGAAATCGCTGAAAAACGTAGTCAATCCCGATGACGTAATCGACAAATACGGTGCTGATTCGTTGCGTTTGTACGAAATGTTTATGGGGCCGTTGGACGAGCGTAAACCCTGGGCCGAAAACGGTGTGAAGGGAGTTCATAATTTTCTAAACCGTGCCTTCCGTTTTTTTGCCGACACCCAAAATATTGCTGAAGGTGATGAAGACAAAGAAGTAGAAAAATTACTTCATCTAACAATTCAGAAAGTGGAAACCGACATTGAAAACCTGAAATTTAATACGGCCATTTCAGCATTGATGGTGTTTAACAACCTGGCCATCAAAAAAGGAAAAGTAACAAAAGAAACCGCGCAAAAATTTGCGAAAATTCTTTCTCCTTTTGCACCGCACCTCGGAGAAGAACTCTGGTCGGTATACGG
>DATFJO010000408.1:0-8151 GCA_035269145.1 Tangfeifania sp.
CAGTAAAACCAATTACGGTTTCGTCGTTAATTACACTCGCTGAATCGAGCGGAGTGCTCAAAACCAGTCCTTCGAGGTTTTTGCATCGGCTGAGCGCCACATAAACCTGTCCGTGGGCAAACGACTGTTTTGCATCGATGATGGCTTTTTCAAATGTCAGCCCCTGGCTTTTGTGGATAGTGATGGCCCATGCCAGTTTCAGCGGAAACTGTACAAATTTGCCAACCACATCTTCCTCAATTTCCGAAGTGCGTTCATTCAGCTTGTATTTGGTATTTTCCCAAACCGCACGTTCCACAATAATCGGTTCTGTTTCGCCGGGGCAAAGCACTTCAATCTCGTTGTCGTCAATGCCGGTTACTTTCCCGATTTTGCCGTTGTAGTAACTTTTTTCAGGAGAAGTATCATTTTTTAGAAACATTACCTGGGCGCCCGTTTTAATTTCCAGTACCGCATCGGCAGGGTAGGAGGATTCGGGGAAATCGTCTTCCACATTGCATTTAAATGTGTGTTTTTTTGCAGTGAGTTTATTCAGATGATTTACATTAATTCGGTTAGCCTGGTAGTTGTGCGTGGTGAGTGTGATGTAGTCTTCTTCGTCAGGCAGATTAAAATTGGAAATATACCTGCGGTTCAGTTTTCTGATGTCGTTTTCGTCCATATCGTTGTCGCGGACTTTGTTCAGCAAATCGATAAAATCCTGGTCGCTCTGGCGGAAAATATGTTTCAGTTCGATGCCTGTGAAACTCGCATTTTTAAGCGCCCGGCTACTGAAAAAGAAGGCCGTTTCGTAATAATTTCTGAGGATGTTCCAGTCGTCTTCTTTTACAACCGGGGCCAGTTGCTGTAAATCGCCAATCATTAGCAACTGCACGCCGCCAAAAGGTTTATTTCGGTTTTTAAACCGGCGCAGCACTTCGTCTATGGCATCGAGCATGTCGGCACGCACCATGCTGATTTCATCGATGACCAGCAAATCGAGGCTGCGGATGATGTTGATTTTGTTTTTGCTGAACCTTCGTATTCCTTCACTTTGCATGGGTGCACCCGGAACATGCGGCGAAAAAGGCAACTGGAAAAACGAGTGAATTGTAACTCCTCCTGCATTGATGGCTGCCACGCCTGTAGGGGCGACAACCACCATCCGTTTGGGCGAATGATTTTTCAGGTTTTTCAGAAACGTGGTTTT
This sequence comes from Tangfeifania sp., assembly GCA_035269145.1. Taxonomy (GTDB): domain Bacteria; phylum Bacteroidota; class Bacteroidia; order Bacteroidales; family Prolixibacteraceae; genus Tangfeifania. Next base: position 1,190 of record DATFJO010000408.1, read on the forward strand.
TCCTGTTCCGGCTTTTCCGGTCAGAAAAATATTATCGCCGGTGTAGCTTAAAAAGTCACGTGCAAGTTGCAACTGCGGGTTATTTACAATAGGCATAGGTTATAATTGTTTTGATTTTTCAATGACATTCTTAATGAAATGCAGCGTGATTTTTGTGTCCATCTCAATTTTTACGTCTAAAATATAAATTTTATATGTAAGATATAATATATTTTAATTGCTTTTTATCCGGATAGTTCATATATCTGAAAACTGATTAACTCATTTATAAAGGTATTTTGCGCATCGCCTGATTGAGCTTTAAATCCCCATTAATATGTGCATTATTGTATGGTTAAACAGGTTTTTCTGAAAATGTGTTCAGTATTTTTTTATAAGAAGCACTTCTTGTAAAAAATACATAAATTGTAATAGTTTATAATTATTTTTATATTATATTGTACGTCAGGGTTTTATATCAAGTCAATGTAATGGATTTATAGAAATTAGTCCTAATTGTTCAATTCTTTAACTATAATATTTTTTTAATCAAAAATTTTTATTATAAATTTGGACTGACTATGTTTTTAAACTGACTTTATTTACTTACTTATTAACTAATACTAACCGTGCCTATGAAATGAATTCTCTTCAAAAAGCTTCAATTTACAGATTCACTGTATTATTTAATTAACTTTTATTAATAACAAAACTTAAAATTTATGGAAAAAAGACATGTAAGGGGGTTTTTACCCTATCTTTTGCTTGCTGTATTTATGGCATTTTCATTAGGTGTCAGCGCGCAGCAAACTATCCAGGGGACTATTACCGATCATACACAAGCCCCATTACCCGGGGTTACGGTTGTAGTAAAAGGTACAACCCAGGGTACAATCACCGATTTTGAAGGTAACTACACTCTCAACGTTCCCGAAGAGGCCAATACACTGGTGTTTTCGTACATTGGGATGTTATCTCAGGAGATAGAAATCGGTAATCAGTCTACAATTAATGTAACCTTGCAACCCGATGTCATTGGGGTAGATGAGGTAGTTGTTGTAGGTTATGGTACCAGAATGAAAGAAGAACTCACCGGTGCTGTTTCTTCTGTTTCAGAAGATGCTTTGGAAAGATCAAATGCACCAAGTGTTATGAGCAGATTACAAGGACAGGTGTCTGGTGTTTCCATTACATCAGCTAACCGTCCGGGTGGTGATGCCACAATTCGTATCCGTGGTATTGGTACCATCAACGATCCTAACCCACTGTACATTATTGACGGTGTACCGGCAGGGCCCGGAAACAACATCAATCCGAATGATATCGAATCAATTTCGATTCTGAAAGATGCATCATCGGCAGCCATTTACGGAACCCGCGGTGCAAACGGTGTTGTTATTATTACCACCAAAAAGGGACGTGCCAACCAACAACCGGTTATCGATTTCAATGTGAAAACCGGAGTGACTCAGGCATCGAACAAATACAACTTATTGAATACCAATCAGTATGCAGAGGCTGTATGGATGTCTTTTGATGTCCAGGGCCAAAGTCCTTCACACGCACAATATGGTTCAGGGGCACAACCTGTAATTCCCGACTATATTTTGCCTGCAGGAGCAATGGCAGGATCGCCTGATGTCGATCCTGCATTATATGATTATTATGATTACCTGATTTTTCCAGCGAATAAACAAGGAACTGATTGGTATGATGAGATTTATCAGAATGGAATGATACAGGAATACAATCTCTCGGTACGGGGCGGTAGCGATAAAGCAAAATATTCTTTTTCAGGTAACTACCTCGATGAGGAAGGTTTTGTAATCCATACCGATTTTAAAAGATACTCATTCCGTCTAAATTCAGAAGCAGAATTTAACCAATGGTTCAAAGCCGGAGAATCACTTCAGGTTTCGTATGTTGATGAAATGGGACGTTTTACCGACAATGCAGAGGACAGCCCGGTTTCTGACGCATATCGTGCACAGGCAATTATTCCGGTATATGATATTGCAGGTAATTTTGCCGGATCAAGAGCGCCTGAAATGGGTAACTCAACAAACCCGGTTGCCAGGGCATACAGATCAAGAAACAATAATGGTAAATATGTTCGGATTTTAGGAAATGCGTTTGCTGAAATAACTTTTATGGATGGTTTAACACTTAGAAGTTTATTAGGTTATAACTTCGGACAATGGAATTTTAAAGGATACAATATTCCGAATCCGGAGCACTCAGAACCACAATTGGTAAATGGTATGTGGGCTGATTCCAATTATTCGCTCCAGTGGAACTGGTCGAATACATTGAACTACAATGCCACCTTTGATGATATTCACAGAGTGAATGTAATTTTAGGTACTGAAGCCATCGACAATAAATATCAGTGGATGAGTGCCAGTCGAAGGAGTTATTTTTCAGAAGATCCTGATTATATGCAATTGAGTTCAGGTGAATCAAATAAAGAAAACAGCGGGAATGGTTCAGAGTGGTCACTGTTTTCTGTATTTGGTCGTTTGAATTACGACTTAATGGGAAGATATTTTATTGAAGCTACTTTCCGGCGCGACGGTTCTTCAAGATTTGCCGAAGGAAATCGTTACGGAACTTTCCCGGCAGCATCAGCAGCCTGGGCGTTGTCAGAAGAAAATTTCATGGCAGGAACAAACAACTGGCTTGATTTATTAAAAGTAAGAGTTGGTTGGGGAATTTCAGGAAACGACCGTATTGGTAACTATAACTCTTACTCAACTTACCGAACAGATGCTTACCGATCTTCTTATGCGCTCGATGGTTCCGACACCAATGCCATGTCAGGTTTTATGCCTTCTACGTTGGGTAACGACCAGGTTACCTGGGAAACAACTCAAACGTATAACTTTGGTTTGGATGGAACATTTCTTGATAATAAATTGAGGGCTTCTTTGGATCTTTGGCAAAGAAACACCAGCGATATGCTTTATCGCTTACCCTTGCCACAAGTAGCAGGTGATGCCACTCCTCCATTTGTTAACATTGCTGAAATGGAAAATAAAGGATTTGATATAGAAATTGGTTATGCCAATTCAACTATGAATGATCAATTCACGTATAGCGTAAATGCTACTATTTCATCTTATACCAATGAAGTGACAAAATTGGGCGGCGAAGCCAATGATTACTTTACTGGTCAGTTTGAACGTCAGAAAGAGTATACCCGCGTTGCTGTTGGTCATGCCTTCCCCGAATTTTTCGGATATGAAGTTGATGGAATTTTCCAGACCCAGGCTGAGGCTGATAGCTGGCCAACCGCTTTTGGCGGTGATGGTACCTACAACATGCCCGGTCACTTTAAATATGTTGACCAGCTAACTGTTGATACCGATGGTGATGGTATTCCGGATCAGGCTGATGGGGTAATTACTGCCGACGACAGAATTTTTATCGGTAGTCCTCATCCAGATTTTGTAGGAGGATTGAACTTTGATTTTGGATATGGAAACTGGGATCTCAATATGTTTTTCTATGGCAGCTATGGAAACGAAATGATTAATTACGTAAAAAGGTGGATTGATTTCGGTCAGTTTAACGGTAATCTGAGTGAAGATGCGCTTTATAAAAGCTGGGGAAGTCCCTACTTGAGCAGCAATGAAGATGCAGAACTTCCTATGCTCGACTTCCTCGACAGTTCGCAGGAGCCTTCAACTGCATTTGTTGAAGATGGTTCTTATTTGAGACTTAAAACATTGCGCTTAGGTTATACTGTTCCTCAGAGTTTACTGGACAGAGCACAAATCAGAAGTTTAAGACTATATGCTCAGGTATCCAATTTGTTTACCATAACCAATTACAGTGGCCTCGATCCTGAATTAAACTCATCAGGCGTATCGATGGGACTCGACAGAGGTGCCTGGCCTACAGCACGCCAGATAATGTTTGGTGTAAACCTGGGATTATAATTTAAATCTTGATTAATAATTAAAACATTAGTATAATATGAAAAAACTATCAATAATAATGGCCGCGATTTTAATACTGGCCATGTCATTTTCTTGTTCAGAAGAGTTTCTGACGAAAGAACCATTAGGAGCTACCTCAGAAAATGTGTTTTACGATGAGACAGGGATAGACGCATTACTGATTGGAACCTATGCTATGGTAACAGGCAGTTCACTTTGGGAGGTTTCCTGGGGTGCATCTGTTCAGAACTGGACCTATGGTTCAATAGCTTCAGATGATGCCTACAAAGGATCGGAGGTTGGTGACCAGGCTCCGGCTAACGAAATCGAACGCTGGGAGGTACTTACAACCAATAATTATCCTGCCGATAAATGGCGGCTGAATATTGGGATGGGCATTGACCGTGCCAATAAAACCTTGAATGTAATAAATCGTACAGAGGAAGAAGGTACCATTGATGCTGCTACTGCTACTGATTTCAGGGCTGAAGTACGTTTCCTGAGGGCTTTCTTTAATTTTGAAGCCTGGCTGGTATTTGGGGATTACATCCCAATTCTCACTGAGGAGACTGAAGATCCAACCCAGGTTTCCAATGAAAATGCTCCGGGAGCAGTACTGAATCACATTATTAGCGATTTGGAATTTGCATGGAATAATTTGCCAGCTACTCAGTCACAAGACGGACGTGCGACCAAATATGCGGCTATGGCACTGGCAGCCCGTGCATATTTGCAAGAGTTGAAGTATGCTGAAGCAAAACCCCTGCTCGATAACATTATCAACAGCGGACAATTTGAGCTGATGCCAAATTTTATCGATAACTTTAATATCGCAACAAATAACAATGCAGAATCGATTTTTGAAATTCAGGCCAATGTAAACGACATCAATGAATCATTAAATGCTGAAATGGGAATTGGCCTGAACTGGCCCCATGGTTCTGATATCGGTATGTGTTGTGGGTTTCATCAGCCTTCTCAAACCCTTGTGAATGCTTATAAAGTAGATGAAAACGGATTACCTATGTTTGATACATTTAACGATGTAGATTTGAAAAACGATCAGGGAATTCCTTCAGCGGATGTTAAAGATGCAAATGGAAACGTAATTGAATCAGGTGAATTTGAAATTGACACTCATCCTGTTGATCCACGTCTGGACTGGACAGTAAGCCGCAGAGGTATTCCATACAAAGACTGGGGTATCAACCGCGGACGTGACTGGATTCGTAAGCAAACAGATGGTGGTCCTTATTTGCCAGCTTCAAAACCATTCTTTAAAAAAGCTGAACGCTACAGTCTTTCTACAACAACAGGTTGGCAAACAGGTATTAATGCCAACAATTACCGTTATTTGCGCTATAGCCATGTGTTGCTTTGGAGGGCTGAAGTTGCAGCTTTTGAAAACGATTTGGAAACTGCCCGTATGTATGTTAACATGATTCGCGACCGTGCCGATAATAAATTGGTTATGGGTAAAGTGCTTATTAATCAACTTCCTCCTGATGTATATCCATGGGGAGAAGAAGGAGATGTTGACTGGGATCAGCCAGCTGCCAACTATCAAATTGGTCTGTACGATTCGTTTGCCAGTAAAGAAGAAGCAATGGAAGCTGTTCAGTGGGAACAACGTTTAGAGTTTGCAACTGAAGGACGCCGTTTCTTCGACCTGCGCCGGTGGGATAACCTGCCCAATAAAATTGGCGGAAGAAGCATGGCCGATATTCTGAATGATTTTGCCCAGGCCGATACCAGAATCAGGGAATTTATGTCAGGAAAAACATTTAATCCTGAAACCGATAAATACCAACCGATTCCTCAGGCTCAGCTCGACTTGCAGGAAGGAGTACTTGTACAACGTCCTGGGTACTAATAGTTAAAATTTAAAATGAAAGAGGGGCTATTTGCCCCTCTTTTTTTTTGCTATCTTGGAGCCACAAAAAAATGAATTCCAAATAATGGCTTTAAACTATATCTGGATATTTTTCTTTTTGGCAGCGTTTGTTATCGGGCTGATTAAATTGCTTTTTTTTGGCGATACCGAAGTTTTTTCAGCAATGGTAACTTCTACTTTCGACATGGCCAAAACCGGTTTTGAAATTTCGCTGGGCTTAACAGGCGTACTTACCTTGTGGATGGGAATCATGCGGATTGGCGAAAAAGGCGGGATTGTAAATGTTTTCTCAAAACTCATCGGGCCGTTTTTCAACAAGCTTTTCCCGGAACTGGGAAGGTCGCATCCGGCGTACGGTTCAATTATGATGAACATTGCCGCCAACATGCTCAACCTCGATAATGCGGCCACACCCACCGGATTGCAGGCCATGAAAGAGATGCAAGCAACCAATCCGGATAAGAAAACAGCCTCCAATGCCCAAATTATGTTTCTGGTGCTGAATACTTCCGGGTTAACACTGCTGCCTATCAGTATCATGGTTTACCGGGCTCAAATGGGAGCGGTAAATCCTTCCGATATATTTATACCCATATTGCTGGCTACCTATTTTTCGACGCTGGCGGGTTTAATTGCCGTTTCATTCTATCAAAAAATTAACCTGCTCGATAAAGTGGTGCTTTCCTATTTGGGGGGATTAACTGCTGTTATTATTGGCATTATCTGGTATTTTTCAACGCTCGATCAGGAAGCGGTAACCCGCGTTTCAAGCCTCGCCAGTAATTTTATCCTTTTTTCAGTAATCATTGCATTTATTTTAATGGCGGTTATTAAAAAAGTAAATGTGTATGATGCTTTTATCGATGGCGCAAAAGACGGATTTAAAACGGCCGTAAAAATCATTCCCTACCTCGTGGCGATTTTGGTGGCCATTGGAGTTTTCAGGGCATCCGGGGCCATGGAATGGTTTATTTCAGGGGTCACCTGGATTTTTGAACAAGCCGGCATCAATACTGATTTCACCCCGGCGCTGCCAACTGCATTAATGAAACCCCTTAGCGGAAGCGGCGCCCGCGGAATGATGGTGGATGCCATGAATACACACGGTGCCGACTCATTTGTTGGAAGGGTTGCCAGCACCGTGCAGG
>DATFJO010000409.1:0-3364 GCA_035269145.1 Tangfeifania sp.
GCTGGGACCCTGATAACCCCTGGGATAATCGTGATCCGCGTCTTTATGAAACAGTTTTGGTAAATGGTGATCAATTCAGGGGTCGTACAGCCGAACTCTGGATTGGAGGTCGGGAAAGAAAAAATCCGAATGCCAATGGAAACGCCGGAGGATTTGGTATCCGGAAATTCTGGCTCGACGGAAATTGGGCAACTTCTCTTGGTTCTGTTGTGCATTGGCCATATCTCCGGTTGAGTGAAATTTACCTCTCTTACGCTGAGGCCCTGAATGAGGCAAATGGCGGTCCGAATGCACAAGCTTATGCCGCGGTAAACAAAGTCAGAAACCGGGTAGGTCTGAGTGATCTTCCAACCGGATTATCACAGGAAGAATTCCGCGCAGCAGTACTTAAAGAACGTGCCACCGAATTTGGTTACGAAGAAGTACGTTGGTTTGATCTCATACGTTGGAAACGAGCCGATATCTTTCAGCAAAAATTGCATGGTGTTGATACTTACAAAAATGAAGACGGTTCATTTAGCTACGAAACGTTTGAATTACCGGGTCGCTACTGGCAAAACAACTGGTCGCCCAAATGGTATTTGAGTGCTTTTCCGCCCGATGAGGTGAATAAAGGATACGGCCTGGTTCAAAACCCGGGATGGGAATAATAATTTTTAATGCATTAAACGATAATAAATGAAAACTAAAATAAAATCTACGAAGTTATTTGGCTTGTTGATTTTGCTCCTTTTTATGCAACCATTAAAAGGGCAGGATAACAACTTAACGGTAAAAGTAACCAATCAGGAGGGTGATCCTCTTGTCGGTGCCCGCGTGGAACTATTAGAACTTCCTGATGCATCATTGAAAACCAACAGCGAAGGTGTAGTCACTTTCAATGAAATGACGGAAGGTCTCATAAAAGTTTCCTTCCGGAATATGGTGAAAGTGTTGCCTGTACAGGAATCGAATATTCAGGTAATACTCGATAATTCGGATAAAAATATTTATCTCGGTTACGGGAGAGCGAAACAGGCAGACCGCGTTACGTCTTCAATCGACGTGGCTTATTCAGATGATCTTACAAAAAGCTCGGTAAATAACCCTGAGGAGAGTTTATATGGTCAGCTTGCAGGCCTTGCAGTTTTGCAAAATGGAGGCGATCCCTGGAACCGCAGACCTGATATGTTTATCAGGGGAAAAGGAACTTACAGCAGCAATTCCATGTTAGTTTTGGTTGATGGATTTGAGCGTGATTTTTCATCCCTTTCTCTCGATGAGATTGAAAGTGTTTCGGTATTAAAAGATGGTGCTGCTCTTTCGATGTATGGCCAGCGCGGAGCCAACGGAGTTATTTTGGTTACTACGAAACGAGGTGAATACGATTCCTTTCATGTTGATTTTTCACTGGATCGTGGATATGTAATGCCTTTCCGAACTCCCGATTTTCTCGATGCCTATGATTATGCCAGGGCAGTTAATGAAGCCAGTGCGCTGGATGGTAATCCTTTTGTATATTCTGAATGGGATTTACAGGATTTTCAATCCGGCGATCAGCCTTTCTTTTTCCCTGATGTTGATTGGTTCGATGAAACCCTCAAGGATTTTGGAACAAGAACGAATTTTAATGCCAGTTTTCGTGGAGGAGGAGAAGCGGTTAAATATTTTGTGTCGCTGAACTATCAAAATGAACGGGGTGTGCTTGATAATACAACACTGGACGACCGTTACAACAGCCAAATGAAATATGATCGCTTTAATTTTAGAACTAATTTGGATATTGATTTATCACCAACTACACGTTTTCTTATAAACGTGGCCGGAAACATTGATGGAAGAAAAGAACCTGGTGCCCGGATAACGAATATTTTCGATGCGCTTTACAGTATACGATCAGGTGCATTTCCAATAAAAAGCATCAATGGTGAATGGGGCGGGACCGAATATTATGACAATAATCCTGTTGCATTAGTTTCTTCCACCGGTCTGCGTACCCCACACAGCAGGGAAATAAGTGCCGACGGGCGCCTCATCCAGGATTTGAGTGATTTCCTGCCGGGCTTGTCAGCCGATGTAGCAGTAGCCTATGATAATATGGCGGCTTACTGGGAAAGTAAAACCCGGGGGTTTGTTTATGAAAGTGTTTCTGTTTCAAGAAATCCTGAAACTGGTGCAATTACTGATACAACCACTGCTGAATATGGGAGTGACACAGACCTGCAGGCCTCTGATAATTTTGGCGGCCAGCGGCGTCATGCTACCCTTACCGGAAAACTCAATTATGTTACCTCATGGGGTAACAGCGATCTGGAAACAACATTGTTGTACCATCAGGATAAAAGAGTAAACGATGGTCAATACAATACTTTCCTGCATCAGAACATTGTGGCATCTGCCTCTTACGGTTATAAAAACCGCTATTTTATTGATGGCATCCTTTCATACAACGGCAGCAATGTGCTTCCAGAAAATAACCGGTGGGGTTTCTTTCCTGCAGTATCGGGAGCATGGTTATTGAGCCGTGAAGATTTTCTGCTTGATAATCCCACAGTCAGTTTTTTGAAGTTAAGAGCTTCATGGGGATTAAACGGGAACAACATCATGTCGCCCAATCTTTATGATCAGGGATATTTTTCAGGAGGTACCTATTATTTTACAGATAATAATAACAGCGACGGAGGTATTGTTGAGGGACAACTTGCAGCAGAGGATCTGACTTATGAAAAATCTTACAAGTCGAATTTGGGCCTCGATCTGGAAATGTTCAGCCGACTGCAGATTACAGTGGATGCATTCTACGAAAAAAGAACCGATATTATAGCATCGTCAAATGGCTCGGTACCTGTGCTTATAGGTGTTGGTCGTCCGGTTCAAAATGTAGGTATTGTTGAAAATAAAGGTTTTGAAACTTCATTTAACTGGGAAGAGAATCGTGGTGATTTTAATTACCATATCGGAGGTAATTTTTCTTTTGCCCGGAATAAAATTCTGGAAATGAATGAAGAATTCCAACCCTACGATTACCTGAAACAGACTGGAAATCCGGTCGGCCAGCAATTCGGTTTGGAATCTGTCGGATTTTTTGCTGATGAAGCGGAAATTGAGAACAGCCCGAAACAACTTTTCTCTGAAGTGCGACCGGGCGATGTGAAATATAAAGACCAAAATGGTGATAACATTATTGATCAACTGGATATTGTTCCAATGGGATATGCAGGTGGATATCCTGAAATGTATTTTGCCGGAACAATAGGCCTGGAGTGGAAAGGATTGGGAGTGGATGCACTTTTTCAGGGAATAGCCAATCAAACGTTATACCTGAATACCAAGAGTGTTTTTTGGCCATTGCGGGGACAGAATACTATTACTACTTTTTCTGCCG
>DATFJO010000410.1:0-5797 GCA_035269145.1 Tangfeifania sp.
CCAAAATTATTTTTGCCTTTAACCCCCGCAATATTCAAGGCATAAACTGCTGCCAGCGGACCGTATTGAATATAGTCGTCCAAATGGCCACGGTAAGCATAATTTTCCTGGGTAAAATCACGTACTGATTCTTTCAAATCAGTCATGAAATGCAGGGCAGTTCCGCCGGAAATCAGAAGGGCAGGGGCGAGGTATGGTTTTAATCCTTTTCGCTTGTGAGGATACCTGAAATTCAGGCGGTGGATAGAATCATTGTGAAAGAAAAGTGAAAAATCATTATCGATGAAGTTTTTTCCAGGATGATTTTCCTTTAAAAAAGTTTTATAAACTGGATTTTTCCCTTCAGAAAGAACCGGAAGGAAAATCAGCAACAAAAGCAGCAATGGCGTAAACTTTTTCATTTTCATTAATTCCACGCAAATGTAGAAAAATTGATTAATTCATTCAGTGAAACTGGTTATAACAAAAATCCCGGAGATTCTCTCCGGGATTTTTGTTGAAATATAAAATGTTAATTTGCAAATTAAATCCCCTGAAATGTTTTTCCTCTTGTTCCCCTCTTTGGGAGGGGTTAGGGGAGGCTTCTACATCAGGAAGCTCAGCAAAATACCTGCTGCCACTGCCGAACCGATAACTCCCGAAACGTTGGGTGCCATGGCATGCATCAGCAGGTGGTTGGTGGGGTCTTCCTTCAATCCCATGTGCTGCACCACGCGGGCGCTGTCGGGTACTGCCGATACTCCGCATGCGCCAATCATCGGGTTAATTTTGTTGTTCTTTTTCATGAAAACATTCATGAGTTTGGCTGCTGCAACTCCACCGGCGGTAGCAATTACAAACGATGCTGCTCCCAGTCCGAAAATCTTTACCGACGCCGGGTTCAGGAAAACGTCGGCCTGAGTAGATGCTCCAACGGTGAGTCCCAGCAAAATGGTAATGGTATCGATTAATGCATTGCTTGCCGTAGTTGCCAAACGCCTGGTTACGCCTGATTCTTTCAGCAGGTTCCCAAAGAAAAGCATACCGAGCAGCGGTAGTGCCGACGGAGCAATATATGCCGTAAGCAGAAGCCCGACTATGGGGAACAATATTTTTTCAAGTTTTGAAACCGCACGCGGAGGTTTCATTTTTATCCGGCGCTCTTTTTTCGATGTCAGTAATTTAATTACCGACGGCTGAATTACCGGTACCAGCGCCATGTATGAATAGGCGGCAATTGCAATGGGGCCGATGAGATTTCGTACTGTTTCGCCATTTGCCATCACATTCAGTCCGTTGGCCAATTTCGAGGAAATAAAAATTGCAGTTGGCCCGTCGGCGCCACCAATGATACCGATAGCACCCGCTTCGGGCGGTGCAAATCCGAGGTAGATAGCTCCGAGAAATGTGAGGAAAATACCAATTTGTGCCGAAGCGCCGAGCAGCATCAGTTTCGGGTTCGAAATCAGCGACGAGAAGTCGGTCATGGCACCAATTCCCAAAAAGATAAGTGGCGGGTACCATCCCTGTACAACTCCCTGGTATAAAATATTGAGCACCGAGCCGGGTTCGTAAATCCCCAGTTGCAGGTTGAAATCAGCTACCTGAAACATGGGAATATTCCCGATGAGAATTCCAAATCCGATGGGGATAAGCAGCAGCGGCTCAAATTCGTAGCGGATGGCCAGGAAAATAAAAATCAGTCCAATCACCATCATTACGAGGTGTTTCCATGTAACGTTGGCAAATCCTGAAAATTCGTAAAAATTGAAAAGACCTGAAACCGCACCGCTGTAGTTTTTATAGGTAAACCCGTCTCCTGTAAGGTTTCCTTTCTGCGAAAGGTAAAGCACGCGTTCCGGCAATTCAACAGTTTCCCTTTCGGTTATGTAATCGGTTGATGAAACGCTCGGGTCGGTATTTTTCCGCAGGTGGGTGACTGTTACCGGGTTGAAATCGAGGATAACTTTATCGCCTGAAATCCGGTAACGACCCGTGTAACGCTGTTTGGCCGAATCGAGCACAAAAGTATTGTTGTCTTCAAAACCAAAAGTTTTGTAACGTTTCTGGGTGGCCGGTTCTTCATCCGGGTCAGCTGTTTTCGGATCGTAGGTAGCTTCTGTTACATACCCTTTGTTTCGGGTTACCCATTTTCCGTCGGTTAATTTTTCTGAAAGGCTTTTATTCTGGCCGCTGACCGCGAACACAGAAAAGAGCATGAGTAACAGTAATGGCAGTTGAAATTTATACTTCATTTTAAATGAATTCTGAACGGTTAACCAATTTCCATGATAACGTCGTCCTGCTGGACGGCATCACCCACTTTTGCTTTAATCGATAGTACTTCGCCTCCCCGGGTGGTTTGCACCTGGTTTTCCATTTTCATGGCTTCCATTACCAGAACATTTTGTCCTTCGGAAACTACGTCGCCAACCGATACATTCAGTTTCAGGATGGTGCCCGGCAGTGGTGCAGTAACTTCGTGTTTGCCGGTGGTTTCCTTCTTTTTAATTTGACCTTCGCCCGGCATTTTTTCAAGTGGTTTGCGTATGAGGCGCGGCGTTTTCGAAGCTCTTACTTCGCTGTTGATTTCCACTTCGTAAATGGTGCCGTTTACATCAACTTCAGCAACATTTTCTTCCATGTCACGAATGTGCACATCGTATTCATTTCCGCTGATGGTGAATTTATATTTTTTCATTTTTTATATTTTTTGAATCATATATCATTCTCAACTGTGTATCGTTATGACCCCCTGTTATCCCCCGAAGGGGGATGTATTCCTCCCCTTCGGGGAGGTTAGGAGGGGCCTAATTCTTCGGCCAGTTTTGGGTCACACTGTAAATTTTCGAACTCCAGGGCGAGTATCTTTTTCGTACCTGTTTAATGGTAACAATGTTGCTCTCCTCGTCGTGCAGCTCATTAAAATAGAGGTGAAGGGCAAGGCTGATTGCAGCCGAAACGTTTCCTTCCATTTCCTGGGTTCCCTCTTTTTCTTCCGGTGTTTTTTCCGTTTTATCGCGGCGCTTTTTTTTGAATTTCATGTTTACCAGCCTGGGCAAACGTGAAAAAACAATAAACAGCAGGGTAAGTGAAACCACCACAATGCCGAATCCGACAATGGCAACGGTGAACCCAAAATCGATTGAACTGACCAGTAATGCAAAAAGCAGGCTCATGATACTATCGGTTTTTTATAGTGGGATGTTTGAATGTTTTTTTGGCGGATTTACCAGTTTTTTGGTTGTCAGGCTTTGCAACCCGCGGATGATACGGAAACGCGTATTGCGTGGCTCAATAATATCGTCGATGTAACCATACGATGCCGCTTCAAACGGATTGGCAAATTTTTCCTGGTACTCTTCTTCGTGATTGGCTATGAATTTGGCCCGCTCCTCCGGATCTTCAATCTCTGCCAGTTTGCGTCCGTGCAATACTTCTACCGCACCCGAAGCACCCATCACTGCAATTTCTGCAGTTGGCCAGGCATAGTTCAGGTCGCCACGTAATTGTTTGCACGACATCACATCGTGGGCACCGCCATACGATTTCCGCAATGTTACTGTAATTTTCGGAACGGTAGCTTCGCCGTATGCAAACATTAGTTTTGCGCCGTGAATAATGATTCCGCCGTATTCCTGTTTACTTCCGGGAAGAAAGCCGGGAACGTCGACCAGTGTAATAACCGGGATATTGAAACTGTCGCAAAAACGCACAAACCGTGCTGCTTTGCGCGATGCTTCAATGTCGAGAACACCTGCGAGGTAGTTGGGCTGATTGGCCACAATTCCCACCGGCTGTCCGTCGAATTTGGCAAAACCAACCACTATGTTTTTTGCGTAGTTCCGGTGAATTTCGAGGAATTCGGAATAATCGACAATCGATGAAATGATGTCCAGAATATCATAAGGCTGATTTGGATTTTCAGGAATGATTTCATTCAGCGCATCGTCCATCCGGTCAATCGGATCGTTGCTGTCAGTAATAACCGGGTCTTCCAGGTTGTTTTGCGGCAGGAAACTGAGCAGTTTCCGAATCAGCATCAGCCCCTCTTTTTCTTCTTCAACTAGAAAATGGGCCACGCCAGATTTAGATGCATGAATTTTTCCTCCGCCCAAATCTTCTGTTGAAATGTTTTCGCCGGTAACGGTTTTTACCACTTTGGGGCCGGTAACAAACATGTATGAGTTTTGCTCGGTCATCATAATAAAATCGGTAAGTGCGGGCGAATAGACTGCGCCGCCTGCGCACGGACCGAAAATGGCCGAGATTTGCGGAATGACTCCCGATGCAAGGATGTTGCGTTCAAAAATTTCAGCGTATCCTGCCAGTGAAGTCACACCTTCCTGAATGCGTGCACCTCCCGAGTCGTTGATTCCAATAAGTGGGGCGCCGGCTTTCATAGCCATGTCCATTACTTTGCATATTTTCTGTGCAAACGTTTCGGAAAGCGAGCCGCCAAAAACGGTAAAATCCTGCGAAAAAACGTAAACCACCCGTCCGTCGATAGTGCCATGGCCGGTTACCACGCCGTCGCCCAGGAATTTCTTTTTCTCCATTCCGAAGTTGGTGCAGCGGTGGGTAACAAACATATCGAACTCTTCAAAACTTCCTTCGTCGAGCAGCAGTTCGATGCGTTCGCGGGCGGTGAATTTTCCTTTGCGGTGCTGAGCTTCAATGCGTTTAATTCCTCCGCCCAGTTTGGCTTCGGCACGCAAATCAATCAGCTTTTTAACTTTGTCTTGTGAACTCATATAAAAAACAGTTTATGCTGGTTTGGCTATTCTTTGCCACAAATTTCAGTAAGAACTCCCATGGTTGATTTTGGATGCAGGAACCCGATGTTGAGTCCTTCGGCTCCTTTTCTTCCTTTTTTGTCGATGAGGCGGACTCCTTTTTCTTCCAGTTCGCTGAGCGATTCATCCACATTGTTGGTGGCAAAAGCCAGGTGATGGATTCCGGGGCCTTTTTTTTCAATGAATTTGCCAATCGGGCCTTCCGGATCGGTTGATTCCAGCAGTTCAATTTTGGTTTCGCCCACCATGAAAAAGGCGGTTTTTACTTTTTGGTCTGCTACTTCTTCAACAGCATAACATTTCAGTCCGAGCATGTTTTCGTAAAAAGGAATAGCTTCATCAAGACTGTTTACTGCGATACCGATGTGTTCTATATGTGAAATATTCATGATTATTTAGATTAATTTAAAATACTTGTTTTCAGAAAATTATCACTGCAAAATTATTTATTAAATGCAGTGGATGGAATAAACTTTCATTTCATTTCATTTTAACGAAAGAAATTCAGAAATAATTAATATTTCGATTGTGGAACGGAAATTCGCAAAATTAAAAAAGGCAGAACCAAGTTCTGCCTGTATAATGTATCCTGTTAATTGTCGTCGTTTTTATCCCAGACAAAATGGAAGTGCGGGCCGAACCGCTCGAAAGCTGCTTTGTCCAGTTCTTCCTGGTGGTCGGGATGTGAAATTGAGATGATCATTTTAGCACGGTCCTGCAACGATCTTCCGTAAAGGTTTACCGCGCCGAATTCAGTTACCAGCCAGTGAATGTTGGCGCGGGTGCTGACTACTCCTGCGCCGGGTGTCAGAATCGGGGCAATTTTGCTGATTCCTTTGGCCGTTACTGAGGGCATGGCAATAATTGGTTTTCCGCCGCGGCTCAGTGAAGCGCCACGCAAAAAGTCGATTTGGCCGCCAACACCCGAGTAGAATTTTGTACCGATGGAGTCGGCGCAAACCTGTCCGGTAATATCAATTTGCAGCGCCGAATTAATGGCCGTAACTTTTGGGTTTTTTGCA
>DATFJO010000411.1:0-2684 GCA_035269145.1 Tangfeifania sp.
AATATTAACCTGGCAGTTTTTGTAGGCAGCCTGGTTACTATTGCCGGCATAACAGTATGGGCACTAAGCAGCAACAACGAAGAAGAATAAAATTGTATTTTCACAGTTAATCCGTTACACTTAGCTGTGAATTAAAATTTATGTAACGCTGAAAAGCTATTTTCATGGTTTCGAACAGATTAAAACCATGAGGGTAGCTTTTTTTATTTCATCAAAATCTTTCCTGCAATCTGCATTTCAAATAAAGTCCCGGTCGAATATGACAGCACACACTTTCTTTTCAATTCTTCAAAAAAAATTCATGTGCATGTAATGAATAATCATTCGTTGCGTCTTAACTTTGAAAACAAGCTAAAAACAGAAAACGAAAACAGCAAAGTGAAAACAAATGGTTGCAAGTGATTTTAAAACAAGAGTTTTACCGGTAAGCAAAAAGTTGCTCCGATTTGCAACTCACTTTATGAAAGATGAGGACGAAGCACGCGATGTGGTTCAGGATGTGTTCCTGAAGCTCTGGCAAAAAAGAAACGAATTGCATGAAATTGAAAACATCGAGGCTTTTGCCATGCGCATGACCCGCAACCGCTGCTTAGACTTAATCAGGGCAAACAAAGTGGTGCCTATAGATGCCGAAACCGATCGCAAACTCAGGGAGGAATCGGTTGATGTTCATTCACAGGTTGAATTAAGTGAATCGGCCGGGCAGATAAAAAAACTGATTGACGGGCTGCCCGATTTGCAACGTACGGTAATGCATTTGAGAGACATCGAACAATTGTCGTACGACGAGATTGCCGGGATAACCGAATTAAAGGTAAACGCCATCAGGGTGAACCTTTCGAGGGCCCGGAAGAAAGTGCGTGATGAATTTTTAAAAATGAATTCAAATGAAAACGAAAGAAGTAAAACAATTGCTGCAACGCTATTTTAACGGCGAAACTACCATAGAGGAAGAACGGAAACTGGAAGCTTATTTCCGGTCGGAAGAAGTTGACAAAGAACTGGAGCAGTATGCTGAATTCTTCGGCGGAATAAACGAACTGGCCAACTCAGTTGATGATTCGTCGATTGAAGACGATGTGATGAATTACATTCTTGAAAATGAATCGCAGGAGAAAAAGAAATACCGCTGGCTGTGGCAAACGGTCACAGGCATTGCAGCTTCTGTAATAATAGTAATAGGCGGAATGCTGCTGTATCAGCAAAACGACCAAAACTTTGAAGATACTTTTGAAAATCCGGAAGTTGCCTATGCCGTTGCCGAAGATGCACTGGAATACATGTCGGCAAAATACAGCAAAGGACTGGCAGAACTATCGAATTTCGATAAGCTGCAAACAGCTTCGCAACCCCTCAGAAAGGGAGTGCAACCGGTTAATGAGTTTTATGAAAACATTGAAAACCTTAATGGCGAAGAGGGAAATTCAGAATAAAAGATTATTTGAAAGAAATAAAATCAGTAAAAACGAATAAAAAAATTGAAAGTCATGAAAAAATTAGTTTTAATCTTAGCAGTACTATTGCCACTGGCAGTAGTTGCACAGAAGTCACCAGTTGACAAATTGTTTGAGAAGTATGCCAACAAAGATGGTTTTACCACCGTGAACATATCAGGGAAACTGCTGGGTTTTGCCAGTAAAATGGACACCGGCGACGAAGAAGTGAGTGATATGTTATCGCAGTTATCAGGCGTTCGTATTCTTTCGGTCGATAACAGGGAACTGGCTGGCTCACCCGATTTTTATGCCGAACTCAACAACGACGGATTTTTCGACAACAACGAGTTTGAGGTGCTGATGGAAGTTACCGAGTCGGACGAAGTGGTGCGGTTTCTGGCCCGCGATGCCGGCAACGGAAAATTTTCAGACCTGATACTGGTAGTTGGTGGCGACGACAGCGCACTGATTAGCATCAGCGGAATCATCGACCCCGAAAACATCGGGAAAATAACCAGAGCCGTAGATGTTGATTTGGGCAATGTAAAAGTGAATAAATAAATGGTTCCGTAAAGAATAATGCAAAAAGTCCGGCAACTCCGGGCTTTTTTTATGTCCTTTTCTGTATGGTTTCGGAATGTTTTTTAAATTAGTCAAACTAATTATAATGAAACATGGAAAAAAATCCGTTGTTCAGGAAACTGCAAATTGAACCGGGCGATCACCGGATTGTGGAAATGGAAAAATTCAGGGTTGGCATAAAAAGAGAAACCGAAGGCTGGTTTTTTCTTCAATTCGATGATCAGCAGGAAGATGAAAAGGAGGCACCCGATTTTTCAACCGGTGAATTTTACCAAACCGGCAAATCAAATTCGCTTCTCATCTCCCCTTCTTTGCCATCAAAACCACTGGTTTTTAAAGGCAGCGGCCTGTTTGTATCGCCCGGGCAAAAATTACTTTTCTTCCTGAAAATCCCCTTAACAGTTCAGATATATTTTTCAAAAAATCAACCTGAGAAATTATTAAAGGAAATTTTTGTCAATCCGCTTTCAAATACCTGGTTTGGCAATCCCGATAGTGGCGAACCTGCATTTTCGCTGGGAAATGAATATTTTCTGAACCCTGAAAATGCACAACCCGGTTCATACGAAGCGCTTTGCCCAATTTCAATTTATAACAATTCAAGCGGTGTTTTAGAGGTGGAACGACTGATCATCAGGGTTGAAAACCTGTCGCTTTACAAAAGCA
>DATFJO010000412.1:0-4669 GCA_035269145.1 Tangfeifania sp.
AAAATCAAGAAAAAGCAATAGGCCACCATAAATCCGAAATCGATGTAATTCCCTGTGTCAATCCTTTCAATATCAACCGGCGCCAGCGAACCGAGAAGCAGGTTTAAATCTTTAAGTGAATCTGCAAATTCAAATGCAACAATAAAATTCGAATAACCTTCAGACTTAAATTCGGGAAAATAATTTTCCATTAAGATGGTAAGCAAAACTACCGGAATTGCCAGCAATCCGATCCTTGCATAAGGATGTAATTTGAAATAGTTTTTCATTGACAGATTAATTTTTTCACCTCAAAACTAAAACAAAAATTAAAAAGCTGCCGACTAACTTTCAGATAGATGGAACCATTTATTCAAAAAGAAAACGGGTCATCCGCCGAATTTTTCTTAAAATCTTCCTCCAAAACAGCATATTGAAAATTATCTTTCCACTCGCCCCTGATTGGTAGTATTTTACGCCGAATTCCTTCGCATGTCATTCCGGCTTTCTCAAGGACCCGAATTGAAGCTTTATTTTCAGTAGCAACACCAGCTTCAATGCGGTGCAGTTGACATTCTTCAAATCCGAATTTAATAAGCGCTTTTGCCGTTTCGGTTGCATATCCTTTTCCCCAGAATTCAGGAAAAAGCTTGTAGTAAAATTCACCCATTTTAAAGCGGTCGTTTGACAAAGTCATTCCGGCAATGCCAATAAATTCGCCTGTTTCTTTCAGAATCGCTTTCCAGCAAAAACGGGAGCGGGATGTTTTTTGCTGATTTTCGATGTCTGACATCATATTATTTCGGGTCTCGTCGAGGTTCTTCGGAATTCCAAGTGTGTTGAATTCGTCCACTTCAGGAATGGAATGGAGCCGATGAATCATTTCCAGGTCATCCCAGGAAATTTCTTGCAAGGTTAGCCGGTTAGTTTGAATATTCATTTTTGCCCATAAATTTACTGCTTTATTTCCGACATGTCAATGCGAATAGCGCCCAGGTAGAAAAAAGTAGCAGCAATTGCCATCAACACATGGCTTGCACTGATGTAATTAAACCATTGGTGAAACGATATTTCATTCATGAAGATTAATGCTGCAACGGCGGCAAATCCAATTCCGGTGAGTATGTATTTCCCGGCAGTGTTCCGGGTTTTGTAAAAAAGAAAACTTTCGAGCGAAAGCACCACAAACATCAGTCCGTAACCCGAATGAAATTCAACAAAAAAGAAATTAAGCGTGGTGATGGTAAGTGTCAGGAAAATGAGAAATTCGATAATATTCACAATTTTAAAACTGTTTACAATCGATTTGCTCAGGTAAATACGGGTGTGTTCAATTGCCGCACGTTCCACAAACATTATGGAAATCATACTCATAATCCAACCCGGCAGTTTCCAGTAAAAAAGCTCCCCGGGAAAATCATCAAAAAGATATAAAAACGCATGGCCGATAACTCCTCCCAGAAAAGTGGCGATTCCCATGGTGAAGAAGTAAATTTTAAAATAGAGGAATGTTCGTTCAGATTTGCCCGATTTGTGAATTTTATAAGCGTATAAAAAACAGAGAAATGAAACCAGTAAATCGGTTGCAGTTACCACAGGCTCGTCGATTCGCATTCCCCAGAGGTAAACAATATTTATCTCATCCATTTAACAATTTTTTTGGGAAAATTCATATGACAGAATAGCAATTTTCTGTTAAAAAGGTTTTCCGTAAAGGCTAAAAATAATGAACATTTCCCGGGCAATCAAATTATTCCTAATACAGACCAATGAAAAAAATGGAATGAATTATGCAATGTTGGAGAATCGTTATTTATTATAGTTTTGTCGGCTTAATGAAAATTAAAGGAAAATAGAATGAAATCAGGAAACATATACATATTGTTTGCAGTGCTGTTTTTTGCAGCTTGTGCCGGACCTAAAAATCTAACTGTTTATAAGGAAAATGCAAAATCGGAAATTGCCGCAGGAAATTACACGGCGGCAGTTGTTTCCTGGAAAACCTACTTCAATCAGCAATCAGAAGCTGAAGGGGAAATAATCGGCGCAGAATATGCTCAGGCTGCCAAAACTGCCCATAATGCAGGAATGGACGATCAGGCGGTGGCCTGGTTTGATCAGGCGCGTTATAAAAATTATGCCGGTGAAGAAATGTATTTAGCGCTGGCAGAAATTTTTCGTGAAAAGGACAACCTTTCGAAAGAGTTGAGTGCGCTGGAATTTTACCAAGAGAATTTTAGCCAAAATAATCCTGAAGTAAACAGCCGGCTTTTTACTATTTACGATGAAATTGACATGACTGAGAAAGCCTTGAATATGTGGCAAACCCTGCCCGAATCAAAGAAAAGCACAGAAGAAAACCTGGAAAAATATTATAAAATAAATAAAGACCTGGATAACGAGACAGTGGTTGATTCGGTGAGCCTGGCACTTTTGGAGATAAATCCAAATCATACTGAAGCGCTGGAGTGGAATGCCATGAAATATTACTGGAAAGCAGAAAACCTGTACAAGCGCGAAATGCAAAAATATGAAACCAACAAAACCCGCAGCCAGTACCGGAAATTGTTAGAACAATTAGATGTGGTGACAGCTACTTTTAAAGAGTCACTGACCTATTTTGAAAAGTTGTGGGAGCAAAATCCGGGAGAAAAATATGCACCCTACATGGCCAATATTTACGCTCGTTTTAACGACGACCAGAAAGCCAATTATTATCGGGGGTTTATAGAATAATTTCATTTTGTGATGGTCTCACTCAAAGTGAGGCTATCACTAAAATTTGTTTCTAATCAGCTTCCCTCAAGTAAAATACAAAACCGTTTTTCCGGCCAATTTCTTTTACATCTTCATATTTTTCGAGCTGATGTGCCCGGTGAATCTTGGTAACAAAATAAACATCCTTATCGATGTCGCCGGTTAGCAGCCAGTCGGTGTCGTAAAAATTTTGATTTTCAGGCGGCTGCGTTTCACCATAAAAATAGGTGGCGTATGATTTAAAATAGAGATTTTTTACGTACACATCCTCACCTGCTTTCGATTTAAAAAATTCAATCAATGCATTTTGAGAATATTTTTCAATTCGCGGAACAAGCACAAGTATTACCGACAATGTGAAGAGGAGTGTGGTTCCCCACAAAAACACGGCTCGTTTTAGCGGTTTGTTCTTTTTTATCCGGATAAAAATCAAAATAACTGCCGTTAAAAACAATACTCCGGGCAGGAATTCAAATCCCGTCCAGTTTGCTTCCGCTTTCAGGTTTTCAACTGCAAATGCATCATTTATCAGGTCTTTTTCAATGATTTGGTATTTATACTTTTCAATAAACTGCAACAAAATTACCGGCAGTGCAATAACAGATGCAATAAAAATAGTAAGCACCGACATCCATCTGCTCCACCTGAATTTTTGCTGCCATGCCCTGTAAGCATAAGCTGCTGCCAGAAAACTCAGCGGGAAATAGGCCAGCGATGAGTAGTGAACGATTTTGGTTTTTACAATGGAAAAGAGAATAAGTACTACCCAAAAAAGTATGATCATCCACTTTTTTAGCAGCCGGTAAAATTCATCGCTGCTGTTTTCTTTCTGAAAAGCTTTTAATGCCAGAACCGATGAAGGAAATACGCCAAACAGCAGTACTACAAAATGGTAGCCGAAAAATCCTCCGTGGCCGGCATCCTGTGTTTGAAAGAGCCGCACCTGGTAAACGATGAATTCTTTTACGGTGTCGAAATTACCGTTCAGAATTTGCAGGATAAACCACGAACCGCCAACCAGTGCGAGTACCAAAAAATAAATTAGCACATCCTGTACCCTGACTTTAACCCTGAATTTCTCCCAAATTAAAAAGACACCGCCGGTGAGCGCAATCAGTAAAAAACCTACCGGTCCTTTGGTTAAAATGGCTAATCCTGCAAATGCTGCAGAAAGTGACACGTTCCGGAGTTTATTCTTGTCCTGTGGATCGGCATAAAGCATCAGGAAATAAACGCCCAGAAAAATAAACAGGTTGAACCAAGGGTCGATAATGCCCGATTTGAAATAGAAAAAGGGGAGGACCGAACCTGCATAAGCCAGCACCCATAACAATCCGAACAGGTTGTTTTTTGTTTTTCTGCCAATGCTAAAAAGAACCATTAGAGTGACGATTCCGCAAATGGCATTGGGAAAACGGGCGGCAAATTCATTAATACCAAACAGTTTCATTGAAAGCACCTGCATCCATATAAAAAGCGGCGGTTTTTCCCAGAACGGCTGAAAATTGATTTGGACGGTCAGGTAGTCGCCGGTTACAATCATTTCGCGGGCAGCCTCAGCAAAATTGATTTCATCCCAGTCGAATAAATGCACGCCTCCCAAGAATGGAATAAAAAGAAGAGCCGCAGCCACTAAAATAAACAACTGTATTTTGAGAGGAGCCGTTTGGTTAATTTTTTCAATCATGCCCGTTGTGTTGATTTTGACAAAACTGAACTGTCGAGCCAATCTTTGTTCCAGCCTTTCATCCACAAATAGGTGAAAAACATTATGAGAACAGCAATTGCAGAACCTGCGGTTATATCAATTAAAAAATGCTGTGAAATGTAAACCCGCGAGTAAGCTACAACTATCGCTAGCAAAAACATTGAGAGTTTTAAAGGTTTACTTTTCAGAATAAGTGCCAAAAAGAAAAATACACTGAATGCAGTG
>DATFJO010000413.1:0-12665 GCA_035269145.1 Tangfeifania sp.
TGTATTCTCTGAGTACTTTCGCTGAGCCGGCAACAGTGTCGACCAGTGTGAGCTGAAATTTTTGGTTACCGAGTTCCAGGTTTTGGTGCTGCGAATGAATGTCAATCAGTTTCAGACCCAGTTCGCGCATTACCTTAAGATTCACAGGAGTGTCGTTAACAAAAGCCCTCGATTTCCCGGAAGGCGTAATTTCCCGGCGCAGGATTGTTATCTGATCATAATCCAGATCGTTCTCTTCAAAAAACAATTCGAGGTGATAGTGGCCGACATTAAAACTACCTTCAACAATGCATTTTTCTTCTTTTTGCTTGAGTACCGACAAATCGGCACGATTTCCCAGAATTAACCCCAAAGCACCAAGTATGATGGATTTTCCGGCGCCGGTTTCCCCGGTAACAGAGTTCAATCCTTTCTGAAACTCAACATTCAGGCTGGTAATCAGGGCATAATTGGCAATGGTCAGTCTGGTCAGCATTTCAGGCTGTTTTAAAATCCTTCGTTTTCAGCAATTTTCTCCCACTTGCTTCCGTCCGACGGGGCTACTTCATTTAAAATGGCAAGCACACGCTGGCGTTCGTCGGGAAATGATTTTGAAAAAATATTTACGATCTCGTCCGACTTGGCATCGAAAAACATTTGCAGAATATAAAGCGATGGCCGACGACGAAAAACTGTTTGTATGTCGCGCAGTGATTCGGCAATGTTTGCCCTGCCCTCTTCCGGTTTTTCTGCCATTATATCGAGCCCCTGCCGGTGGTAGGTATACATACACGACCGAAAACCTGAATAGGATTTGTTCAGCACATTTTCGACCAGCCAGTAGCGGTTTCGCTCACTTTCAAATGCTTTCCATCCTTTTTCGCGGGCATTCTGCGAGTTGTTTACAATTGACTGCGCCTTCTCAAAATAGGGCGTTCCGCCTTCCGGAGAAAATGTGTCGTAATCATATCCCAGAATCACGTAGGCATAAAAAGCCAGGATGTTGGTAAGGTTATCACGGTTTGATGTTTCATTGTATTCAAGTGGCTGAAACTCCTGGTAGCGGCAATGAAAATCGTTGTCTTTAATATTCAGCACAGTAGTTTCGTAGCTGCTTCCAAAAACCGGCCGGGTGAGCTGCACCTGTACCGAGCCGCGAAATTCATCAGCCGAGATTTGTTCATCGAGCCGGATTAGTATATTGCAACGGATCCGCTCGTCGTAAGTATAGGCATGCTCGGTCCATTTCCGGTTATTCATAAATTCATAAATATCCGACTGCATGGTGCGGAAAAGCTGCCTGTTTGCTCCCTGAATCCGGTTGGCCGAAACAGTTACATTGCAACGCAACTCCTGCCCGTAAATCAATGCTGATGAAAATAAAGCTATAAATAATATGAGTATCTTCTTCATAATATGCTCTCTTTAATGAGGTAAAAATATAAAAAATGAAATGAATAGCAGCCGGATTAAGCAAGAAGTAAAATTATCTTTTCCACAATATCGGCCGCTGCTTCCTTCTTACTCTTTAACTCAAAAGCCTGCTGATTATTGTCTTTACCGATGATGGTTATTTTGTTGGTATCCACCCCAAAACCTGCTCCGTGGTCCTTTAATGAATTCAACACGATAAAATCCAGATTTTTCTTTTGGAGCTTGTTTTGGGCATTGATTTTTTCGTTGGTGGTTTCCAAAGCAAACCCAACAAGCAACTGCCCGCTCTTTTTCATTTTGCCCATGGTGGCAGCAATGTCGTGGGTTGGTTTCAGTTCGAGTTTCCAGTTTTCTTTGCCGCGTTTGTTTTTTTCGGGCAATGGATTTGCCGGTGTAAAATCAGCTACTGCCGCCGTCATAACTGCTCCGTTGCATTCCGGGAAATTTTCAACACAGGCATTGTACATTTCCTCAGCCGTCTCCACTGAAATTATTTCGATACCTGATTTTTTGGTAGAAACTGATACCGGCCCCGAAACTAATATAACATTGGCGCCTTCGTCAGCCAGCCTTTCAGCAATGGCATACCCCATTTTACCGGAAGAATAATTCCCGATAAAACGAACAGGATCGATCTTTTCGTAAGTCGGCCCTGCCGAAACCAGAAATGTTTTATTCAGCAGTTTTTTTTTTGGCTGAAGAATTCAACCAGTGTTTCAAGTATATTTTCGGGTTCTTCCATGCGTCCTTTTCCTTCGAGGCCGCTGGCCAATTCACCTTCGCCCGGGTCAATTATCCGGCACCCGAACTCCTTCAACACAGAAACATTTTTTTGGGTAGAAGGATGACTGAACATGTCAAGGTCCATGGCCGGGGCTACAAAAACCGGACATTTTGCCGAAAGATAAGTTGTTACCAGCATATTATCGGCAATTCCTGCAGCCATTTTCCCCATGGTGGCCGCGGTTGCCGGTGCAATGAGCATGGCATCGGCCCAAATTCCCAAATCAACATGGCTGTGCCATGTTCCATCGTCAGAACCAAAAAATTCGCTGATAACCGGTTTGCCCGATAGGGCCGAAAGGGTAACCGGAGTAATAAATTCTTTTCCGGCAGGTGTGATAACTACCTGCACTTCGGCGCCTTCTTTCACAAGCAAACGCAAAAGTATAGCTGCCTTATAGGCAGCTATACTTCCGGTTATTCCCAGTATTATTTTTTTTCCTCCGAGCCTCATGGGCAAAGGGATTTATACTTTTTGCTTGCTTTCGCGTGCCGGATTTCTGTGGTAAATCTGACCTTCCTTCAACTCTTCGAACGCAATTAAAGTTGGTTTCGGAAGCCTTTCATAAAACTTCGAAATCTCGATCTGCTCCCTGTTTTCAAATATTTCTTCCAGGTTATCGGTATACGAGGCAAATTCCTGCAACTTCTGGTTCAGTTCTTCTTTCAACTCCGATGAGATCTGATTGGCCCTTTTTCCAAGAATCATTACTGTTTCGTAAATGTTCCCGGTTTCCTGGGTAAGAACATCCAAATCACGCGGAATGGTTGACTGGGCTGCTTTTGTTTTTTTATAATCCATTTTCTAATAAATATTCGTTTCTTCTCTGTTATAATTCAATAATTCTGATACGTCTTCGTAAAATTTATCGACTTCCTTTTTGTAAACACTTTCGGGGAATTCATCCACAAAAGCGAAATACTCATCGAGTGCGGCTGACAGCCGGTCTTCTTTTTTACCTTTCACACTGTTCATTGCCAGCAGATATTTCGATTCCAGCAACATATACTTTAATTGTTCCCTGTACTGGCTGTCGGGGTATTCATTCAGGCTGTTGTCGATAGCAATAACTGCTGCTTTGTAGTTTTCAAAATCGTAATACAGCCTGGCATTCAGGTACGATTTGTAAACCAGTTTATCCTGCAACTCATCGATTAACCGGTTGGCTTCATCTACCCTTTCACTGTACGGGTAAAGGTTGTTATAAAGTTTAAGCGACTCGATTGCTTCGTGGGTAACCGACTGATCGAGCCGTGGTTTCGGAGAAAGCAGATAGGATGTGTATCCCACCATGTACTGCGCTTCCTCGGCATAATCGCTGCCCGGAAATTCTTTCAGCAACGTGCTGAAATAGTGTTTCGCCATGAGGTAATCTTTTTGCCCCATCATGCTTTTGGCATAAAAGTAATATATCTGATCGGCGCGGCTTGTACCCCGGTAAATATTCACCAGTTCCTGAAACAATGTACCGGCTTTGGCATATTCCCCCTCTTCGTAGAATTCAACTGCTTTTTTGTATTTAAATTCGTAATCGGTACTTTTCAGGATTTTATTGTAATCGCTGCAGGCCGAAACAACAAGCAACAAAATTAATCCCAGACTAATATTTCTCATTTTCATAAACATGGCGCAAAAATAACCTTTTTTTTAGATAGATAAAACTTCAAATCAATGAAAATTAAAGATTTCCAACAACCTTAATTTCCCTTAACATATTCACCAAAAGCAAAATACGTTTCACTGCATTAAAATGCAGCGATGAAAGTAGATATCTTTAAACGATTTGGCACCACTACTTAGTATTATTTAACACATTTGCCGAAGTTTTAAAAAAGTTTACATTTGCAGATTAAAATCTTAAATATTTAAACCGTGGATATATTTCAAAAGTTCAGAGAGAACCAGGGAGATATTGGTAAGCACATGTCGAAAGCACATGGTTATTTTACCTTTCCTAAACTCGAAGGCGAAATCGGCGCCCGCATGAAGTTCAGGGGAAAAGAAGTACTTACCTGGAGTTTAAACAATTATTTGGGGCTGGGAAATCATCCCGAGGTTCGGAAAGCAGATGCCGAAGCTGCTGAAAAATACGGAATGGCCTACCCGATGGGCGCCCGTATGATGTCGGGACAAACATCGAAACACGAACAACTGGAAAGGGAACTGGCTTCGTTTGTCGGTAAAGAAGATGCATTTTTGCTGAATTACGGTTACCAGGGTATGGTTTCGATTATCGATGCGGTTTGCGGACGAAACGATGTAATTGTTTACGATTCGGAATCACACGCATGTATCCTCGACGGAGTAAGACTTCACATGGGCAAACGCTTTGTTTACCCGCACAACAATATCGACAACCTGCGCAAACAGCTCGAAAGAGCTACCAAACTTGCCACCAGACAAGGCGGCGGAATCCTGGTAATTACCGAAGGTGTATTTGGAATGGCCGGCGACCTGGGAAAACTGGATGAAATAGTTGCACTGAAAGAGGAATTTAATTTCAGGCTTCTGGTTGACGATGCCCACGGTTTTGGCGTAATGGGAAAAACCGGCGCCGGCGCTCCCGAGTATTTTGGTGTTGGCGATAAAGTGGACCTGCTGTTTGGCACTTTTGCCAAGTCGATGGCCGGAATAGGCGCTTTTGTTGCCTGCGACAAAGATGTATGCTACTTCCTGCGCTACAACATGCGTTCGCAAACATTTGCAAAATCACTGCCGATGACCATGGTGCTGGGCGCGCTCAAAAGACTCGACATGCTTCGTTCCATGCCCGAACTCAGGGAAAAATTATGGACCGTTGCCAATGCCCTGCAAAAAGGATTAAAAGATGCCGGATTCGATCTCGGAAAAACCAACTCTCCGGTAACACCTGTTTACATGAAAGGCGGAGTAGAAGAGGCTTCCAACCTGGTGGTTGATTTACGCGAAAATTACGGTATTTTCTGCTCGCTGGTCGCTTATCCGGTTATTCCAAAAGGAGAACTTATGCTGCGGCTTATTCCTACTGCAATGCATTCAACCGATGATGTTGATTATACTGTAAAGGCTTTTAAAGAAGTACGAAAAAAACTGGAAGACGGTAACTATTCGAAGGACGAATTTGCCAGGGTTAAGGTTGATATGTAAAAAAAAATGATAAACAGACTTATCTGAAAATATAAAAGGGAGCTTTGCAGCTCCCTTTTTTTATATCTCTCTGTGTTTTTTTTTATGAATGTTTTTCTGAAAGATATCTTTCGGCATCCATGGCTGCCTTACAGCCCGAACCGGCGGCTGTAACAGCCTGACGGTAATATGAATCCATAACATCTCCACAGGCAAAAACTCCCGGCACATTTGTTTTGGAAGAACCCGGAATGGCATTGATATAACCAATGTTGTCGGTTTCAAGAAAATTTTTGAAAATATCTGAATTGGGTTTATGGCCGATGGCCAGAAAAAAACCATCGATTTTAATTTTTACTTCCTCTTCATTTTCCTCACCCATATTTTTAACAAGCGTGGCACCCTCCACCACACCTTTATCACCCAACAATCCTTTGGTTTGATGCTTCCAGAGAATCTCGATATTTTTTGTTTTCTCAACCCGTTCGGCCATTACTTTCGAGGCGCGGAAAACATCACGGCGAACAATCATGTAAACTTTTTTGGCCAGTCCTGAAAGGTAGAGCGCTTCTTCGCAGGCAGTGTCGCCGCCACCAACTACGGCCACATCTTTTCCGCGGTAAAAGAAACCATCGCAGGTAGCGCAGGCTGAAACCCCGCCGCCTGCATATTTCTTTTCGTCATCGAGGCCAAGATATTTGGCAGTGGCCCCGGTTGCAATAATAAGCGCTTCGGTTTCCAACAGTTTTTTACCGTCAATCCACACTTTATGCACATCGCCGGTCAATTCAGCTTTGGTGGCCATTCCCCACCTGACATCAGTACCAAAACGCTCGGCCTGCTTTTTAAAATCTTCCATCATAACCGGTCCGGTCACACCTTCGGGGTATCCCGGATAATTTTCTACCTCGGTGGTTGTGGTAAGCTGCCCTCCGGGCTGCAACCCTTCATACATAACAGGTTCGAGATTTGCACGGGCTGCATAAATGGCAGCAGTATAACCGGCCGGACCTGAACCGATAATCAAACATTTCACACGTTCTGCCTCGGTTGAGGGAAGCGTGGTATTTTCATTTTTGTCGTTAACATCAAGTGGTTTAAACATAGCTGTATTTTTTTTATGCTGCAAAAATAGTAAACATCCGGTATCGTATGCAAATAAATCAATCAATAAAAATGAACCTATGATAGAAGAAACCTATAAGCGGTTATAAAAATTTATACGCCAATGTGTAAAAAAGTTTTGCAGAACAAAAATCAAAAGTTACTTTTGCAGGCACAAAATTTTTTCGGTTCCGGTTAAATTAACCGTGAATCCACGAAAACCTAAGTTTTCGGGAGATGTGGCGTCCGCCTGAACGATTCAGTCGGGCAGGCAGCCTGGCTCCGAAAAAGTTTAAATCTTTGATTTATTAATTTTTCGTGAGTCCACGGTTTTCTAATAAATCAAAGATTTAAGAAAACCGGGATAGCGCACTCGTCTGGGGGGCGAGGGAACAGAATAATAAAATTAAATTGAAGTTCTTTGTTTACATATTGGAATCAGAAATTGATGGAAGCTTTTATGTTGGACAAACTTCTAATCTGAATGATAGATTGGAGAGACACAATAAAGGTAGAAATCGTTCAACCAAGGCTAAAAAGCCATGGAAAATTATCTGGTTTAAAGAAATGATTTCCCGCCCGGAGGCGATAAAACTTGAATCGAAAATAAAGAGTTGGAAGAAGCGGGAATCAATTATAAATTATATTGAAAAAAATTAACATCGGGATGTGGCGCAGCTTGGTAGCGCACTCGTCTGGGGGGCGAGGGGTCGCAAGTTCAAATCTTGTCATCCCGACAAATCAAAAAGCCTGGTACAGCAGTACCGGGTTTTTTTATGAATAAATATGAGCTTGCTCAAATATTTGAGAATAAAAAAACCGGAAATGAGCGAAGCGAAAAAGCTTTTTGATTTGAACTACCCCCATTAAGGATTCACTGAAAGTAAATCTTGTCATCCCGACAACTAAAAAAAAAGACTTGCAATTTTATTGCAAGTCTTTTTTTTATGGATGTGCCGCACTTTTGTTGCAATAATAAAAGATCACCTTGAAAACAGGCTGCCATGAAGGGTACTGAAAAATACCAAAAACGAAAGGCCCGGTCCCGGGCCTTTCGCCAAATATCTTTTCACTGTTTTGTCAGTAATTTATTCTTACTTTCTTTTCATCTAAAACAAAATCTATTATTTATTGAATCATTTGCAATTGGCCGGTATAAACCTCTTGATCAATTTTAAATCTGTAAAAAAATGTTTGAACACCATCAAAATCAATTAAAAATTCCCTAAGTAGAGTCTGTCTATAAAGTCGGCAATTTTTCATTCTGTTTTACCCCTGAGTGTTGTTCAGAGGATATTTATCCAGGTTAGGTTTAATAATATTTCCTTACTGACTCTTTCTGTTGTTTTTTTTCGTTTTTGCCCCTTCTTTTGCCACATTTTTTGACTTTGGGGCATAGTTCTTCCTTAGTTTCCATTGTTCAGGGCTTTTTAGCTGACAATAAATTTATTGAGCCAACTTTACCACGTGGCCTGCCATTACCCTGATATTATAGGCAATGACGCTCCACAAAACTTTGGCTTCAAAGTGCCCCCATCCCTTCCAGGTGCAACGGCGCAAGTTGTAGCCACGTTTGATGTTGGAGATCACGGCCTCCATGCCACTGCGCCACTTTTTTAACCTTGTCTCCATGTTCTTGCTGCTGGCAACGTTCTCAAGGCTGCCGACAATCTTGTTGAACACGATATTGAGCACTCCCTTTTCTTTTGCATGCGATTGGTTTGCCAACGAGCCATACCCGCCATCGGTGGCGCAATCGCGGGGTGCCTTGCCATAATTTTCAACTACGGCATCAATGGCCGGGACAAACAACTTGCTGTCGGAAGGATTTCCGCGCAGGACCTGGCAATTCAAAACCAGGTTACTTTTCCCGCTGCTAAAATCAACCTTGTGCCCAAACTTTATGTCCCGCGAGCCTTTTACTATTATATCGGTGTGTTGCTCATAGATTGAATATATTTTTTCTTCGTTGGGCACTTTTTCCCCTTTTATCTCTTTCCGGTAGGCCATGTCGTACACCAACTGCATGACCCCGATATGATCCTCCAGCAGGCTTGCCCATACCATTGCTTCAATGCCGAAGGACGGCTTTTTTTTTATCACGTTGGAAACCTGGTTGATTGTTTTTATGAATAACACCAACTGTTTGTCGAACAGGTCTTTGCGCTTGTCGCCTTTGGTGTTGTTTATTTTGAAATAGGTTTTCTTCCCTTGCCTGGCATAGTCCTGGTATTTTAACCCGTTGACCTCCTGGCTTAAATGCCCCAGCAACCTATATGCTTCTTTTATGCAATCCCATAGTATCGAGTTGTTGGTCGGGTGGTGTATGTTGGTCTCTACCACCGTGCTGTCCTGCCTGATTTTTTCCAGGTCTTCAATGCCCGCGTTTATCGCTATCTTGTTCAGTTCGACCAGCAGCTTCTGCAAATTGTCTGCTTTAATCCGGGATATGTATTTTTGGTAGACCTGGAAACTGTAAGGACGCAACTCGTCTATCTTTAAAAATGTTGCACATATCCTCGAATCTATCTGGTGAAATTCCAATTCTCTGTATTCCAGTCCTTTTAACTCCTTGTAAATTGCGGCCCTCACTATCTGTTCAGAACTTGGCGTATCTTTTCTCCCAAATATACCTGACTTTTCCCCACGGGTAAAATCTTCGGCTAAAAGAGCAACAAGGTGGGGGTGGTGCTCAAGTATCGTGTCGATTAAGCCTAACTCCGGGCTCCTTGACCAGTTGGGCTGTTCAAACTTTATCTTAAAATCTTCAAATAATCTCATCGTTCCTTTTTTCCTAAATTTAATAAGAAAAAATAGTGTCAAATAAATTGTGAACTATTAGTTGTCAACAATTTATAGTTTATAGACAGACTCTAATTAAAATAACTGAAATGTGGCTAAAGCCTTATAAAGTAATGATTTGCTTTAACCGTCAGCTTGGCATAGCCATCCCTTCGGGAAAAGCAGACGGCAAAAAATTCTCCAATAACCAAATCTCAAAAGAATATTGCCGTTCACTTCAGTGAACGGATTTATAAAAACCAACTTTCAGGGGTTTTAACCCCATTTATTTTCTCATAAAAAAATAAATCTTTAATATATGAAACTAAAAATTGCCATTTTACCGGGCGACGGAATCGGGCCCGAA
Organism: Tangfeifania sp.; assembly: GCA_035269145.1. Lineage (GTDB taxonomy): Bacteria > Bacteroidota > Bacteroidia > Bacteroidales > Prolixibacteraceae > Tangfeifania. Next base: position 9,555 of record DATFJO010000413.1, read on the forward strand.
ATAACCGAACAGGCGATGAAAGCTGTAAAAGCCGTCGCTTCAAAATTTAATCACGAACTGGAATACGAATACGCACTTACCGGCGCAACCGCCATCGATAAGGTAGGAAATCCGTATCCCGATGAAACGCATGAATTATGCATGAACTCAGATGCTGTGCTGTTTGGTGCCATAGGTGATCCTAAGTTTGATAACGACCCCAAAGCTACTGTTCGCCCTGAACAGGGATTGCTGGCCATGCGTAAAAAACTTGGCTTGTATGCCAACATCCGGCCGGTGGAAACATTCAAACAGTTGCTGCACAAATCTCCGCTCCGGCGTGAACTGGTGGAAGGAGCCGACTTTGTGTGCATCCGCGAACTGACCGGCGGCATTTATTTTGGCGAGAAGGGCCGGAAAGACAATGGCAATACTGCTTTCGATACAAATACCTACACCCGTGAAGAAATTGAGCGCATCCTGAAACTGGCCTACGAATTTGCCGGCCAGCGACGTAAAAAACTGACAGTGGTTGATAAAGCCAACGTGCTGGAAAGTTCGCGTTTGTGGCGCGAAGTAGCACAGGAAATGGCGCCAAAATATCCCGATATCAAAACAGAATACATGTTTGTGGATAATGCTGCCATGCAAATTATTCAGTGGCCAAAGAACTTTGATGTGATGGTAACTGAAAACATGTTTGGCGATATTTTAACCGACGAAGCCAGCGTAATTACCGGGTCACTTGGATTGCTTCCTTCCGCATCTATCGGAATTCACACGTCGGTTTTCGAGCCCATTCACGGTTCGTATCCGCAGGCTGCCGGCAAAGACATTGCCAACCCCATTGCAACCATTCTGTCAGCAGCCATGATGTTTGAATCGGCTTTCGACCTGCCGGAAGAAGGAAAAGCCATTCGCGATGCTGTCGCAGCCTCAATGACCGAAGGAATTGTTACCGAAGATATTGCCGAAGGGCAGGCATATAAAACCTCACAAGTTGGCGACTGGATTGGTTACTACATTGAAAAAAATTGAATCGGAAAATTAGGTATGATTTTAAAACCGTTTCTTTTTCAGGAAACGGTTTTTTTGTCTAAAAATAATACCAAATAAATGAACATATAGCGCATTATTTTGTCATAATAGAAAATTTTGCAAGCTATTCATGATTCAGAGAAAATGGGGAACAACCGTCAAAATAATATTCCGAAAGATTCGGAAATAAAAGAAATTAAAAACACAGAATATCTGCAGGTAATGCAGGATTTCAGAGACCGGCTTGAACGGGTAAGTTCTCACGGACCAAAGAAATCGAAAGATAAGCACCGTGAACGTGGCAAATTGCTGGCCCGTGAACGAATTGACCTTTTGGTCGATCCTCATACTTTTTTTCTGGAATTATCCTCTTTTGCAGCTTACGAACAGTATGATAATTCTTTCCCGGCTGCCGGAATCGTAACAGGAATCGGGGTTGTAAATGACAAAGAATGTATGATTGTAGCCAACGATGCAACGGTAAAAGGTGGAACTTACATTCGTGAAACCATCAAAAAACATATCCGTGCGCAGGAAATCGCGCTGAAAAATAATCTGCCTTGTATTTATCTTGTTGATTCGGGTGGAATCTACCTTCCCGAACAGGCAAAAGTTTTTCCCGATCGGTTCGATTTTGGCCGGATTTTTTACAACCAGGCTCAACTTTCTGCCAAAGGCATTTCGCAAATTGCGGTCGTTATGGGCTCCTGCACTGCAGGCGGAGCATACGTTCCGGCCATGTGCGACGAAACTGTTATTGTTAAAAACCAGGGTACTATTTTTATTGGCGGTCCACCCCTTGTAAAAGCAGCAACCGGAGAAGAGGTTTCTGCAGAGGAGCTTGGAGGCGGCGATGTGCATACAAAAATTTCGGGAGTTGCTGATCATCTGGCTGATGATGATGTAGACGCCATCAAAATTTGCCGGAAAATAATTTCCGGGCTATCCGAAACTCACAAGCAGGAAATTCAACCAAAAGAATTCACTGAGCCGGAAGGTTTTCCTGAGAAAATTTACAATTACCTGTCCACCGATTTAAAAAAATACATCGATATTCATGCAATTATCAAACACTTGGTTGATGATAGCGATTTCCAGGAGTTCAAAGAAAATTACGGACAAAATCTGGTTACCGGATTTGCGCAAATAAAAGGAATAAAAATCGGTATTTTGGGTAACCGAAGTTTTTTGACTGCCGAAAGCGCACGGAAAGGAGCCCATTTTATTCAGTTGTGTAACCAGCGTAAAACCCCCATTTTATTTCTGCAAAACATTACCGGCTTCATCGTCGGCAAAAAATACGAACACGAGGGAATTGCGCGCGACGGGGCAAAATTGATTCAGGCAGTTGCAAATACTGTTGTACCAAAAATTACGGTGATTGTTGGCGGCTCATTCGGAGCCGGAAATTATGCCATGGCAGGACGTGCTTACGAGCCCGATTTTCTTTTTATGTGGCCGCACTCCCGCATTTCGGTAATGGGAGGCGAACAGGCCAACAGCATTTTAAAAACTATTGGACAAAATGGCAGTGAAAGCAATCTTGCCGATCAGTTTCAGGAAGAAAGCACGGCCTATTACAGTTCGTCCAGAATTTGGGACGATGGAATTATCGATCCGGCTGAAACCAGGGACATTCTCGGAATTGCATTTCATATCACATTAAATCAAGAAATTGAAAAACCCGGGTACGGTGTTTTCAGAATGTAGAAACTATGAAAAACCGAAAATACATAGATTTGAAAATTGAAGGTAACCGGGCAGATTTAATTCTGAACAGGCCGGAGATTCACAACGCTCTAAATCCTGACGTGTTGAAAGAATTCCAGGAAGTGCTGGACTGGGTTTCCGCGCAGGAAAACATTCATTTTTTAGTGATTTCTGGAAAAGGAAAATCATTTTGCGCCGGGGCCGACATTAAATGGTTTGCATCGGCCAAAGACAAAACAAAACAGGAAAACCGGGAGGAGTATCTGCAAATTCCGGAGCTGCTGAAAACATTGTATGAAATACAGCAAATAACAATTGCTGCGGTTCATGGAAATGTGCTTGGCGGAGCAAATGGCATCATTTCAGCATGTGATTTTGTCGTTG
>DATFJO010000414.1:0-14410 GCA_035269145.1 Tangfeifania sp.
CGACGAAATACACCGCTTGTCGCCCATTGTAGAAGAGTACCTTTATTCGGCCATGGAAGATTTCCGCATCGATATCATGATTGACAAAGGACCCAGTGCAAGGTCCGTTCAGCTCGAATTACAACCTTTCACACTCATTGGTGCAACCACCCGCTCCGGGTTGCTGACATCACCCCTGAGGGCACGTTTCGGCATTAATTCGCACCTGGAATATTACGACAATGAAGTTTTAACCGGAATTGTAAAACGCTCGGCCAGTATTTTGGATGTGGAAATTGATAACGATGCAGCCGATGAAATTGCCGGACGCAGTCGCGGGACACCAAGGATTGTTAACTCACTTTTGCGGCGGGTGCGCGATTTTGCGCAGGTAAAAGGAACCGGCCGAATCGACATCGACATTACAAAAACCGCGTTGAAAGCCATGAATATCGATAAATACGGCCTCGATGAAATGGACAACCGCATTTTGCTGTGCATTATCGATAAATTTAAAGGCGGCCCGGTAGGTATTTCCACTATTTCAACCGCTGTGGGAGAAGACAGCGGAACCATTGAAGAAGTATACGAGCCGTTTCTGATTAAAGAAGGATTTATTAAACGTACACCACGCGGAAGAGAAGCTACTGATTTGGCATACAAACATCTGGGAAGAATAAAATACGGCGACAGTCCTACTTTATTCTGAAGGAACCAACTCTATTTCAAACATGCGGGGCCACCATTTTCCGGTAACAAAAAGCCGTTTATTCTCTGCATCCCAGGCAATTCCGTTCATGTAATCTATTTGGTCTTCTGTACTTTGATAGAGGTTCAGAATTCCTTCCATATTTATTTCCGAAAGTACTTTCCCTGTTTCGGGGTCGATTTCAATAATCATATTGGTGGTGTAAACATTGGCAAAGAGGTTTCCATCTATGAGTTCCAGTTCATTGATGTTGTTGATAATTCCCTGGTTGTTGGCCACCTGGATGCGTTTTATTTCAGTAAAGTTTTCAGGATCGAGCCAGATTATTTCATGTGTTCCATTGCTCATTATCAGGTTTTCACCGTCGTTTGTAAGCCCCCAGCCCTGCTCCGATCTGAATTGAAAACTGTCAATTCGGGCAAAATCACCGAGGTTATAAATAAAGCCTTTTTGAGCCCGGTAAGTGAGCTGGTAAATTTTATCGTTCAAAATGGTAATTCCTTCACCAAAATATTTTTCATCGAGCCTGTATTCCTGCAAAACATTTCCGGTGGTGAAATTAATTTTATACAACCCTGATTTGCCGTTTTCGCCGGTTCCTTCGTATAAAAAACCCTCATGTATTTCCAGTCCCTGTGTATAAAAACCGGTGTTGTGCGGATAAGTGTTCACAGTTTTGTAAGTGTATTGTTTGGGTTGAATATCTGAAACTACATTCACGGAAAGTACCCGTGTATTGCTCACGCTGTCGGTTTTGGTGGCAACTGCCCTGAATGTATTTCTGCCAACAGAGTTCAGCTTTATATTTTCGGCGCTGAATTCGAGCTCACTGCTTTCTTTTATCAGTTCGCCTTCATAAAATAGTTTAATGTTATCTATTTCGCCGTTGCGCACTTTTGTTTTCACATCTACTGTAACCGTGTTTCCAAAAATGTAATTTCGGGCGCCCGGTTCTATGGTGATACTGCTCACGGGTTTGCGCGAGCGTTTGGGTTTGTTCGAACAGGAAATAAATGTTACGAACAAACAGATAATCAGTGTAACCGGAAAAATTTTTCTATTCATTTTCAACTAAATTTCTTTTCAAAGATAAAATTTATATAAATACTATCTTTGCTTCAAAATACGGCTATTTTGAATCCTTTTAAAAAATTAGCAGGCGAAACAGTTATTTACGGCATGAGCAGCATTGTTGGCCGTTTTCTGAACTGGTGGCTGATGCCATTGTATGTCAATTTGTTTGCTCCGCAGGAATACGGAATTGTTACCAATTTATACGCCTACGTTGCTTTTTTTCTGGTGTTTTTAACTTACGGAATGGAAACAGGTTTTTTCCGGTTTGCCTCTAAAAATTCCAATTCCGAAAAAGTTTATTCCACTGCACTAATTTCGCTGTTTTTTTCGTCGTCGCTGTTTTTGGTACTCATTATTCTTTTTAAGAATGAACTGGCAGGGTTGATAAATTACTCCAATCATCCGGAGTATATTTTGTGGTTTGGTTTTATTCTTGCCATCGATGCTTTCACATCCATCCCGTTTGCCCGGCTGAGGCTGAATAACAGGCCGGTAAAATTTGCGGCAATTAAACTGATTAATATTGGGTTCAACATTGGTTTCAACCTGTTTTTCCTGTTGCTTTGTCCGAAAATACTTGAAAATAACCCTGATTCAATTGTGCGACTGGTTTACTCACCCGAAATTGGGGTAGGTTATGTTTTTATTTCCAACCTGCTGGCTTCTGTTATTACTTTGATTTTTCTGCTGCCCGAAATTTTTAAATTTTCTTTTTATTTCGATAAAGTACTTCTTCATAAAATGCTGAATTACTCATTTCCTATTTTGATTGTAGGAATGGCCGGAATTCTGATTCAGCAAATCGATAAAATTTTGATTCCTTTTCTGATACCTGAGAATGAAAATCCGATGGAACAACTCGGAATTTACGGAGCAGGAGTGAAAATTGCCGTTTTAATGAACATGTTTATCCAGGCGTTCAGGTATGCTTTTGAACCTTTCTTTTTTTCGCAGGCCGAAAGCAAAAACGACAAGAATATCCATGCCCAAATAATGAAATATTTTGTGGTATTCGGGTTGCTGATTTTCCTGGGGATGATGCTTTACATGGATGTGATAAAACTGATTATTCCGGTTGAATACGAAGAAGGATTTTCCATTGTGCCGGTAATCATGCTGGCCAACCTGTTTTTTGGTATTTACTTCACTCTTTCGTTGTGGTACAAACTTACCGACATGACCCGCTACGGAGCCTATATTTCGCTAACGGGCGCAGTAATTACCATTACACTCAATTTTATTTTAATTCCGGTTTATGGTTATAAAGGGTCTGCAGTAACACTTTTAACCGCCTTTTTTGTAATGATGGTGATTTCCTATTTTCTGGGACGGAAATATTACCCGATCCCCTATAACCTGAAACGCATCGGGTTTTATTTTTTGGTGGCAATGATTTTAGTTGGTTTTTCGTTTTACACCAATCAGCAAAAACCGCTTTTTAAGTACCCTGTAAATACCTTTTTTCTAATCATTTTTATTTGGACTGTTTTTAAATTCGAAAAAAAGAGCTTTAAGCGGTTATTTAATCGCAATAAGAAGAAATAAATATCAAAAAGTATTAATTTTGTCAAGATGAAAAAGTTAGAGGGAAAAATAATCGCACTGGCCAGCGATCATGCCGGATTTGATAAAAAAGAGGTCATCATTAAGTATTTTCAGGAAAAAGGAATTCAGTATAAAGATTTTGGATGCTTCTCTTCAGAGAGTTGCGATTACCCTGAATTCGCACATGCAATTGGCAATGCCATTGAAAAAGGAGAGTATGAAATTGGAATTACTTTTTGCGGCAGTGGTCAGGGAATAAGCATTGCCGCCAACAAGCATAAAAATGTGCGCTCGGCAATTTGCTGGAATGCAGAAATTGGCGCACTGGCCAAACAGCACAACAATGCCAATGTTTGTTCCATTCCGGGCCGTTATGTAACCAAAGAGGAGACAATAGCCATTGTGGAAGCCTATTTAAATGCTGAGTTTGAAGGCGGAAGGCATGCCCGGAGAGTTGCAAAAATTCCGGTAGACCAATAATGACAAAATTAAAAAACATATTTCTGAAAGATTCTGAAATTGCTTTCGACCGGAAGCACCGGCGTACCATTGGCTTTAACATGTCGAAGTACAGCCAGTCGGCGCAAAAAGGGAAAGAGCGATACAAAAATATGGAACTGGCCAAACAACGGGCCTCCTACATTAAAGCCAAAACCATTGCCAATCTGGCTGAGTACCTCGAAGAATTTGAAAGAAATGCTGAAAATAACGGTATCCAAGTTGTTTGGGCGAGAGATGGAGAAGAAGCCGTTTCTGAAATTCTTGCTATTCTAAAAAAAGAAAATGCACGGTTGCTGGTAAAAAGCAAGTCGATGATTTCGGAGGAAATTGAGTTGAACGAAAATCTTGAAAAAGCTGGTGCGGAGCCGGTTGAAACCGATTTGGGCGAATTTATCGTTCAGGTGGCCGGCGAAAAACCGTATCATATTTTAACACCCGCCATGCACAAATCGAAGGAAGATGTGGCAGAACTTTTTAACAAGAAATTTGAAACACCACCGGAATCAACGCCCGAAGAACTTACAAAATTTGTCCGGGAAAAGCTTCGTAAAATATTTACATCGGCCGATGTGGGCATAACCGGTGCTAATTTCCTGGTAGCCGATGTTGGCGGAGTGGCACTCACCGAAAACGAAGGCAATGCAAGCATGTCGGTTTCATTTCCAAAAATTCACATCGTTATTTCAGGCATCGAAAAAGTAATACCTTCAGTTAAAGATTTGCCGCTTTTCTGGCCATTGCTTTCGGCCATGGGAACCGGTCAGCAGGTAACGGTTTACAATTCGTTGATTACCGGCCCCGTAAAAGAGAATGAAACCAGCGGTCCTGAAAAAATGGTGGTGGTACTGCTCGATAATAAGCGGACCGAAATTGCACAGGAAGAAGAAATTTCGCAATCACTGAAATGTATCCGTTGCGGCGCCTGTTTAAACGCCTGCCCGATTTACAAAAACGTAGGCGGATACACATATAATACCACATACAGCGGCCCAATCGGTTCGGTAATTACCCCTTATTTAAAGGATTTTAAATCTTACGGACACCTGAGTTTTGCAAGCACGATTTGTGGTGCCTGCAGCGAAGTATGCCCCGTAAAAATTCCGTTACACCATCTTTTGCTGCTCAACCGCCAAAAATATGTGGAACAGCAAAACGACAATTTTGCCTGGAAAACAGGAATGAAAGCATACGCTTATGCTTTCAAAAAAAGGAAGAATCTGGATGCTGTAAACGGTTCAATTAAAAATTCAGCGTTAAAACTGAATAAAAATATTCTGGGAAAACAAAAGGAATTTCCCTTATTTGCAAATAAATCATTCAGTAAAATCAGGAAGTTAAATTAAAAATAGGAGTTATGCTGTCTAATACGTGTAAATACGCTTTGAGGGCCTTGATTTACCTTGGTAAATTTTCGAAGGAAGATCAAATGATCGGTATCAAAAAAATTTCGGAAGATTTGGGTTTGTCTTCGCCTTTCCTCGGAAAAATTCTGCAAAACCTGGTAAAACAGAAATTGCTGGTTTCAACAAAAGGTCCTAACGGTGGTTTTGCCCTGGCACGCCCCGCTGATAAAATTACGCTCTGGGACATTGTGATTAAAGTGGACGGGGAAGAATTTTTCACCAACTGCTTAATCAGTCTGGAACCGTGCCGAACGCACGATCCTACAAAACCGCTTTGCCCGGTGCATTCGCAGTACGATAAGCTGCGTAAACAAATTGCCGATTTTTACCAGGATACAACCCTGGAAATTATCAGTAAGGATATCGATAAGTACGAAGATTTGGTAAAGCTTTAAAAGAATTTTTCCCATTTCCGGCCCGAAACAAAAAAGTGGAAAAATACTATGGATGCAAGAATTCCGGCGGTATTTGCAATGAAGTCGTACAGATTGCTGCTACGAGAACTGGATACTGCTTGCTGGGCCACTTCGAGCGATGCCGCCAGGAAAAGTGAAATGGCCGGTGCCCAAAAATACGGATTCACTTTTAGTTTTCTGAACGGCCTGAAAAGCAGCAAACAGAACACAAAGAACAACCCGAAATGGACAATTTTATCGAAGTGGGGAATGTTTAGAAAAGGTTTGGTGGGCAGTTCAGTTGCAGGAATAAACAAACCGTAACAAATTAGCGCCAGCCAAATGATGGGTTTCAGAAAAATTTTCATTAATCGCATAACTTCTTTAACGGGAGCAAAGTAACAAAAAGTATGGCAGGAATTTACATTCATATCCCGTTTTGCCGGCAAAAATGTTATTACTGCGATTTTTATAAAACCGTAAATAACTCCCTAACATCACAATTCATAAAGGCCTTAAAAAAGGAAATTCTTTTTCGAAAGAATTTTACTGAAGGCGAAAAAATAGAAACCATTTATTTTGGGGGCGGCACGCCTTCAGTTTTGAAAAAAGAAGAGCTGGAAGAAATTTTACATTTTTTGAAAAGTGAATTTTCAGTTTTTCCTGAGGCCGAAATTACATTTGAAGCCAATCCGGATGATTTAACACCCGGCTACCTGAACGCAATTTTTAAAACCGGAATCAACCGGCTCAGCATCGGAATTCAGTCGTTTCAGGATGAAAACCTGAAAAAAATGAACCGCCGGCATACGGCTAAACAAGCCATTGATTCAGTTTTGAATGCTGAAAAAGCAGGTTTTCAAAATATTAGTGTTGACTTGATTTACGGACTTCCGAACCTGACAATTAAAGAATGGAAGCAAAGTTTAAATGAAGTTTTTCAACTGCCGGTAAATCATTTGTCGGCCTATCATTTAACTTACCACGAGGGCACACCTTTTTATACCTGGCTGAAAAAGGGCACATTGAAAGAACTTTCGGAGCACCAAAGCGTGGAGCAGTTTAATGTGCTGATGGATAAGTGTGCAGAAGCAGGTTTTGAACAGTACGAAATTTCAAACTTTGCCCGGAATCAACACTATTCAAAACACAATACCGCTTACTGGATGGGCGAAACATATCTTGGTTTGGGACCGTCAGCCCATTCATTTAACGGTTTGGTTCGCACCTGGAATGTGGCACATGTGGAAAGCTATATTAAAGCCATTGAAAAAGGCTCATCTTTTTTTCAGCAGGAAAAATTATCCGGGAATGATCAATACAATGAATATATTTTGACACATATCCGTACCAAATGGGGCGTTTCAGCAAAATATATCCGGGAACACTTTGGCGAAGAAAAAGCAACCTTATTCAGAACCGACGTTGAAAAATATTTGCAGAACAATATGCTGGAGGAACAAAACGGGAGTTTTATACTCACCCGTGAAGGATTATTTGTTTCCGACGACATTATGGCAAACCTCATGATTATTTGATTGATAACCTGTTGATTGAAAACCGGTTCGATTTGATAAATAATGTTAATCGGGTGTGTGGTCTCTCTGAAAAACTTTATCTTAGCGGTTCTTTTTTGAAATACAGAATTAAATGCAGGTTAGAATAGTCAATAAATCGAATCATCCGTTACCGGAATACAGTACTGAATTGTCGGCAGGTGTTGATTTACGCGCCTTTTTGGAAGAACCGGTGGTTTTGAAACCACTCGAAAGAAAACTGGTTCCAACCGGGTTGTACATTGAATTGCCAAAAGGTTATGAAGCGCAAATCAGGCCCCGCAGCGGACTGGCTATTAAAAAAGGAATTACGGTGTTGAATACGCCCGGAACCATCGATGCCGATTACCGGGGCGAAATAAGGGTGATTTTGGTTAATCTTTCGCAGGATGATTTTGTTATTGAAAACGGCGAGCGTATTTGCCAGATGGTAATTGCGGCGCATGAACAAGTGGAATGGAATTTGGTTGATGAGCTCAATGAAACGGTGAGGGGCGCAGGCGGATTTGGACACACCGGAAACAATTAAAAAAGTGACAGCCTGAGAATGAATGCAAATTTGAAATGCATAGAGAAACAGGCTGTAAAGGAGATTAGATAAATGAGAAAGACGATAATAAAATGGGCAATTTTCAGCTTGCTGACCGGGACAATTTTTTCCTGTTCGGGAGTAAAAAAAGTTGCAGAAAGCCAGGAAAATCCCAAAGAAGAAACAACTCAACAAACTGAAAATTCAGCTATTTCAGAAGAGGATCAGAAAAAGTTTGAATACCTGTTTGTGGAGGGACTCAAGGAAAAAGCCCTGGGAAATATGCAAAAGGCCATTCAGCTTTTTTCAAGCTGCCTTGAAATCGATCCCAATTCATCGGCTTCGATGTACGAGCTGGCCCAGATTCATGCAGCCAACAACGATTTTACAAGTGCATCCCTTTTGCTCGAAAAAGCAATTAGCATAAGTCCTGAAAACAAGTGGTACAAAATTCTGCTGGCCCAGGTTTATCAGCAAACACGGCGGTTTGCCAAAGCAGCCGAAATTTATGATCAACTCCTTCAGAAAGAACCTGAGGATTTGGATTTCCTTTACCGGAAAGCCATTCTGCTTTCCAATGCCGGGGAATTTGAGGAAGCCATCAGTACCTATAATAAAATGGAAGAAATTACCGGCGTGAATGAGCAGATTTCTGTTGCCAAACAGCAGCTTTATGTCGAGAATGACCAGGTAGAAAAGGCATTTGAGGAAATTGAGAAATTAATCGAATTCAATCCCGAAGAACCCAAATATTATGGATTGATGGCCGATTTATTTCAGAACCAGGGCGATTCGGTAAATGCCCTGAAATATTACCGGAGAATTCAGGAACTCGACCCGAAAAACGGATTTGTGCATTTTTCGCTGGCCAATTACTACCTGCAAAACGGAGAGGTGCAAAAGTCGTTCGAAGAAACTAAAAAAGGATTTCAAAGCGAAGAAGTTGATATTCAGACTAAAATGCAACTTTACATGATGTTGACTTCCAATCCTGCCCAGTCGGAACTGACCCCAAAGCAGGAAGAAGAGTTGGCGGAAATACTGGTTGAAACGCACCCTGAAGAACACTTGGTTTATACCATTCGCGCCGAAAGTTTCCTGAAACAAAACAAACTTAAAGAAGCCCGCGATGAGTTGCTGAAAGCGCTGGAAATTGAAAAAAATGATTACATGCTTTGGGAGCGGTTACTTTTTATCGATAACGATTTGCAGGACTGGGAAGGGCTTTACGAACACAGCAAAGAGGCCATGGACCTTTTTCCCAACCAGCCGCAAACCTACTTTTTACATGCCATAGCCTGCGTTCAGCTTGAAAAATTCGAAGAAACTGTTTCTGTTTCCGACGAGGGTTTGATGTATGTGGTCGACAATCCGCAAATGAAAGGGCAGTTTATCATGCTCAAAGGTGAAGCGCTTTACAAAATGGGAGAAATGCGGGAAGCTTTTGAAATGTTTGATTCCTCGGTTGAACTGGATCCCGATAACCACATTGCACTGAATAATTACGCCTACTACCTTTCGCTCGCCGGGGAAAACCTCGATAAAGCCGAACGGATGAGTGGAAAAGTGATTGAAATGTTTCCCGATAATCCTACTTACCTCGATACCCACGCCTGGGTGCTGTTTAAAAAAGGCGATTACTCACTGGCAAAGTTTTACATGGAATCGGCCATAAATAACGGGGGAGCTGAAAATGGAACCCTGCTCGAGCATTACGGCGATATTCTCATAAAACTTAATAAAGCTGAGGAGGCCGTAAAACACTGGAAGAAGGCACGTGAAATGGGAGATGCCTCAGATTTGATTGACCGGAAAATAGAAGAAAAAAGATACATCGAAGAATAGATGAAGCGGGAAAGATTGATCAGGTTGAGGAATTTCATTTTTTTGGGGGTTATTATTGCCGTTGCATTTTCATCGTGCCGTACAACACGCGATTTAACTGCTGAAAAGGTACGCCCAATCAACACTAGCAAACTGCTGAAAAAAGTTGAACAAAATACGTTCAATTACGATTACCTGACGATTCGCAGAATTAACTGCCGGTTTTCCAACAGCGAAACAACTACCAATTTTAAAATCAGGCTTCAGGCACAAAAAGATGAGAAAATACTGGTTTCCATCAGCAAAATTAACATTCCTGTGGGGCGGGTGTTGCTCACACCCGACAGTGTAAAATATGTAAATTACATCGACCGAAACTATTTTGTGGATGACTACACTTATTTGAGCAGTTTTTTAAACATCGATCTCGATTTTGAATCCATCCAGTCGATTATCTCCAACAATGCATTTTCGTACCGGAACGACAACCGCAGCAAAGATTTCCGCACTTTTGAAACCTCCGTTGAAGATGGTTTGTATTTGCTGCAATCGGAGAAAGACCGGAAAATTGAAAAACTGGCAGAAGCTGGCAACGAACAAAAAATACAGCGGCGGTTGCAACGATTTGATGATGAAGCATTGATTTTACAGAAAATGTATTTCAATCCTGACAATTTTGCCCTCACCATGCTGATTATTGAAGATGTTACCAACAACCGGATGTTGCGTATGAATTTCAGCGATTTTGAAAAAGTAAAAAAACAGAATTACCCGGGCGCTATCGAAATGAATGTAATTTCGCCCCGCGAAACCATTAGTCTGAGTGCGAGGATGAACGGTTTTTCTACCGATAAAATTGATGATATCAGCCTGCGGATTCCGGAAAAATATGAGCAAATCAGGGTAAATTAGGAACTGTGTTTTTATTCGAGGAATCACTCAAGTGATGCACGAATAAACTGTGAGTGGGCAATACTTCTAAATATTTGCTACCCTCCGCAAGCTCGGAATATCCAGAAATTTAATTTTGCGTCCCTGCAATTCAATCAATTTATCCTGTTTAAATTCCGACAGCAACCTGATCACCGATTCGGTGGCTGTTCCCACCATGTTGGCCAGTTCTTCGCGTGTGAGTGAAATCTGCAAGGTATTCTGGTTATCCAAATCGAAGTTTTCTTTCAGAAGAAGCAACACCTCGGCCAGCCGTTCGCGCACGGTTTTTTGGGCAATATCGGTAATGTAATCGTTGGCTTCGCGCAGTTCGCGGCAAACAATCTGCAACATGTGATGCGAAAACTGCCAGTTGTTTTTTATCAGGAAAAGCAACGTCTGGTAAGGAACATGGCACAAAACGGCTTCGTCAATCACCTTTGCCGTGGTGCAGGCCAGCTCCTGGCTCAGCAACGAACGGTAGGCAATTATTTCACCCTTTTTGGCAAACCGGATGATTTGCTCTTTTCCGTCGATACCGGTTTTGAATATTTTTACAATTCCCCGGGTAACGCAAAAGAACCCGGTAAGCCTGCTCCCTTCGCGGTAAATAACCGAACCCTTTTTATAAAGCGAACAGGTTTTTTCGTAATTCAGCCGGTTAAACTCATTTTCGTCTAATTTTTTAAACAACTGAAATCCACTTAAATCAGTTTCTTCTTCCGTAGGCCTCTTCATTGCACTTCTCATTTCCACAACATTAAGTGATTAAATAATCATCAGGTTTTTTCAAAAATAGTAAAGATACAATTTCACGGAATATTTGAAAAACTTATGTAGATATTTAGATGTTGTATGTTTGTAAAACACATGTTTTTAAATTACTAAAATAGAGAAGAATGAAACATACTGTTGATATGTCGTGGACCGACAAAGTTGCATTTGAAGCCGATATGGACGGCCATAAAGTAATAATTGACGCCACCGAAGAGGTGGGTGGAAGCGATTTGGGCCCGCGTCCCAAAAAACTTATGCTGACATCGCTTGCCGGATGCACCGGCATAGATGTGGTTATGATTTTGAAAAAAATGAAAATAGAGCCCGAAGCTTTTAATGTAATTGTGGAAGGCGATTTAACCGATGAACACCCGAAACATTACGACAAAATAAAAGTGATTTACAAGTTTAAAGGGAAAAATCTGCCCAAAGACAAACTGGAAAAAGCAGTGAATCTTTCGCAGGAAAAATATTGCGGCGTAAGTGCAGTTTACAGCAAAGCAATTGAGTTAACTTCCGAAATTCAAATAGAAGAATAATTATTTTGATGTTGCTTTTTTGTGATTGTGAACAATTTTAAGACTAATTTGTCTTTTATCGTTGAAAGATTAAAATATATATTTAAACAAAAAAGCAATTATGAAAACAAAAGGAAAATTAGTGGGAACAATCACTTTCGCATTCTTTTTTGCCATGGCTTCATTTGCCGGCAATTACGAAATAGATAAAAACAAAAGCCAGGTAAAATGGAGCGGTAAAAAAGTAACAGGCGAACATTACGGAACCATTGAGCTTAAAGACGGAACCGTGATGGTAGAAGATGGCAAAATAGCCGGTGGAACATTTGTTATGGACATGACTACCATCGTTAACGAAGACATTTCAAATGAATCGATGAACGGAAGGCTCGTAGGCCATTTGAAATCGGATGACTTCTTTTCGGTTGAAAAACATCCGGATGCCAAGCTGGTTTTAAAAGATGTAAAACACAAATCAGGCGACGATTATACATTTACCGCGCATTTAACCATTAAGGAAATTACCCATCCGGTAACATTCGATGCCAAATCTTCGGTTGAAGATGGAAAGCTGACTTCGAAAGGAAAAATTGAGGTCGACCGCACATTGTACGACATTAAATTCCGCTCAGGAAAATTCTTTTCCGATCTGGGCGATAATTTAATTTACGATACTTTTACCCTTGATTTCGATGTGGTTGCATCAGCATCAGCCGGGGAACAAATGTCAGATAATCAGTAAAAAATTTTCAATAAAACATTTGGAAGCCCCGGTTATGCCGGGGTTTTTTATTTAAAATAGAAACAGTCATGAAACATTTAATTCATAAAGCAAATGAACGCGGTATTGCCGACCATGGCTGGTTGAAAACCGCCCATTCATTTAGTTTTGCCAATTACTACAATCCCGAGAAAGTAAACTTCGGTAAACTGCGTGTGCTGAACGACGATATTGTGGCCCCTTCAAAAGGCTTTGGAATGCACCCGCATGAAGATATGGAAATCATTACCATTCCGCTTTCAGGTGCGCTAAAACACAGCGATAATATGGGGAACGAAGGTGTAATTACCACCGGCGAAGTACAGGTGATGTCTGCCGGTTCAGGGGTACTGCATTCCGAGTTCAATGCGTCGGATTCTGAACCGGTGAGCCTGTTTCAAATTTGGGTTTTTACCGATGAAAAAGGCCACGAGCCACGCTACGATCAAAAAAAGTTCAACCCGAAAGAACGGAAAAACAAATGGCAGTTGCTAATTTCTCCCGACGGCCAAAACGATTCCCTCTGGATTCACCAAAATGCGTTTATTTCAGTCATCGATATTGAAAATGAAATTTCAGTTGATTATGAATTGAAAGCTGAAGAAAACGGGGTGTATTTTATGTTGATAGAAGGACAAGCAACCATTGACGATGCTCCACTTGAAAAACGGGATGCTGTTGGATTTTGGGAAATAATAAAGCCAATGAAGATTTCCTTCAGTAAGAAATCAAAACTATTGGCCATTGAAGTTCCGATGAATTGATGCCAGGGGAATACTATTTCTTTTCATTTTCGAATTTTGGTCAGCGCACATTGATATTTCTTTTCCCGAATGGGCCAAACTGCCCATATTTTACGGCCCGCAAATTGGCCGAGGAAAAAACTACCGAGGAGAAACGGCGCCAGCGACCAGGTTAAATCCAGTCCGTGAAAGTCGCGAATGAGAATAACGAGTGGCACCGGTGCGTGGATAGCGAGAAACCAGCACGGCGAAAATTTTTGCAGTCCGCCGCGCAAGTAGCCAAACGGCAGGTTTACAATGATGGTAGCCAGGCAGGTGTAAAAAATCCGCCACTCTAAGCTGAGCAGGTTGGTGAAAAATAACGGTATGTGTGTCGAAAAAATCATTTGGGGGCGTTCTCAAAATTAATCCAGTCAATATCTTTTTTGAGAAGTCGCAGTGTTTTTTCTTCAAAACTTCCCAGTTCGGGTTGGTAATTATACTCCCAGGCTGCATTGGCCGGCAGGCTCACCAGTATCGACTCGGTGTTTCCACCCGATTCGAGGCCGAATTTGGTCCCGCGGTCGTGAATTAAATTGAACTCCACGTAACGGCCACGGCGCAGTTGCTGCCATTTTTTTTCGCGTTCGGTGTATTTTTTCCGGCTGTTTTTGTTCATGAAATCAATGTAGATTTCCGGATATTTTTTTGCCAGCGCCACACAAAATCCGAACAACTTTTTCTGTTCTTTTTCGCTTTTTGGGCGCTGCCGGTCGAAGAAAATACCGCCCACACCGCGCGTTTCCTCACGATGGGTCAAATAGAAATAATCATCGGCCCATTTTTTAAACTCCGGGTAAAACCGGCTGTCAAATTCATCGCAGGTTTCTTTCAGCGACTGATGAAAATTGGCGGCTTCACGTGGAACAATAATGTGCGGTGTGAGATCAATTCCGCCGCCAAACCACGAAACGCCGCTGTCGAGCGCAAAATAGCGCACATTCATGTGAATAATCGGCAGCCAGGGATTTTCAGGATGCAGAATGGAAGAAATTCCGGTGGCGGCATACCTTTGTCCTTTCTCCCCTAAAATCCGTTCCATGCGTTCCGAGAAATCGCCTTTCACAAAAGAAAAATTAACAGCTCCTTTTTCAATTACTGCCCCCTTTTCCAACACAGAAGTCATTC
>DATFJO010000415.1:0-11270 GCA_035269145.1 Tangfeifania sp.
GCACATCGCAATGCGCAAAAAGGAAATTCCGCATGAATTCAGAATTCGAGACGGCGGCCACAACTGGCCTTACTGGCGTGAATCACTACCCGAAGTGCTAAGGTTTGTATCAGATGCTTTTCATCAACATTGATCTTTCAGGAAAATGATAAATGAAAATGTAATTGGTTTTTAAGGCAAAAATATGTAACTAATTATAGCCAATGAGCAAGAAATGAAAAAACTAAAAATTTTCATATCAAGCGTGCAAAGTGAATTTACTGGTGAGCGGAAGCAATTGCATAACCACCTCCTTAACGACCCGTTTATCAGCAAGTATTTTGAGCCGGTTATGTTTGAAAAATTACCGGCATCTGTAAAATCTGCCGAGAAGGTGTATCTTGAAGGTGTGAAAAAAGCTGACATTTACCTCGTACTCATTGGAAAAATGTATGGCAATGAAGATAAAAAAGGAATATCCCCTACCGAAAAAGAATTTGATAAGGCCTTGAAATACAACAAAGATGCCCTGGCGTTTATCAAAAATTACAATCTGGAAGAACTGGATATAAAGGAAAAAGCTTTTTTAAAGAAAATTGAAAAGCATGTTACCTATAAACGCTTTAATGAAACTTATGATCTTTTGCAGGAAGTCAACAGGGCATTTGTCAGTTATTTACAGGAAAAAGGGTATTTGCTGACTACCTCTTTCGATGCTACCCTCCATCCTTATGCCAAGTTGCATGATATAGATATAAATAAAATAAATGAATTTATTTTATCTGCACGCCAAACCCGCAATTTTCCTTTAAAACCAGGAAGCACTGCGGAAAAAGTGCTCATCCATCTGGATTTACTTACAGGAAATGAGAAGATTATAAACAGTGCATTGCTGATTTTTTCAAAGAATCCGCAAAAATATTTTCCTTCTGCTGTTGTTAAATGTGCTCATTTTCACGGCAACAAGGTCGAAAAACCCATCCCTGATCATCGTGTTATAAAAGGTGATGTATTTGAGCAAATCAACGAAGCAGTTGACTTTGTTTTGGCCAAGACACCTGTTTCGGTCGGTATGCGTACCATAAGTAACCAGGCTCCGGTAGCTTACGAGATACCACGTCCTGTTGTAACTGAGGCCATTGTTAATGCTGTTGCCCACCGTGAATACAATAGCAGGGGAAGTGTTGAGGTCTGGTTATTTAAAAATCGATTGGAAGTAAAGAACCCGGGTCAATTACCTCAGGAATTGAATGCCCAAAAGTTAGAAGAAGACCATGGTTCTTATCCTTACAACCCTCGTCTTGCAGAGGTGTTGTATCAGACAGGCTATATCGAACGCTTTGGTACGGGTACCGGCGAAATTTTTCGTTTAACTGAAGAGGCAGGTTTGCCAAAACCGGTTTTTGATTTAAATGAAGGAGTGAAAATTATTATTTACCGACCAAGCTACCAAGCTACTGTAAATGATACCACACATGTAGCCTTACCTCACACCGACCAAGCTACCGACCAAGCTACCGACCAAGCTAAAAAAATCCGTTATAAAGAAATTAACAATCTTATACATCGGTTATTATTAATTTTTAGTGGGGAAATGAGCAGACAGGAGTTAATGAATAAACTTGAATTAAAGCATAGACCAACTTTTAGAAACAATTATCTAAATCCTGCTCATGAAGAAGGGTTAATTGAAATGACCAATCCTGACAAACCAACAATAGAAACACAAAAATACAGGCTAACACAAAAAGGTAAAAAACTAAAAAATAAATTACAAGATGAACATCAATAAAACCGGCGAACAGCCTTTTGAATCAAAACAAATAATAAGACTTTCGATTATTTTAATTTTCTCCTTTATTCTTCACGCCTGCGGGGCTAACAATAAACAAACATCCATAAATGAGGTTGAAAAAATCATTTACCAGCCCGAAGACAAAGAAATCCTGGAGCAGGTTTTGGAAATGTTTTCAGAAGAAACCAAAACTCCCACCCCGGTTTTAATGGTGAAAATCGGCACTTATTTTACCGGAACACCTTATGTTGCGCACACACTCGAAACAGAACCGGAACAACTGGTTGTTAACCTCCGCGGAATGGATTGTACCACATTTGCCGAAAACTGCCTGGCAATTGCAAAAACCATCCAAAGTGAAAATCTCACGTTTGAACAGTTTGCTGATGAATTGAAAAATGTGCGTTACCGCAATGGCAAAATTGATGGTTATCCATCGCGGCTGCATTATTTCAGCGACTGGATTTTTAGCAACGAGCAGAAAAAACTGGTTAAAGATGTTTCAAAAAAAATAGCTGCAACACCTTACGATAAGGAAGTGGATTTTATGAGTACACATCCGGACAGCTACGACCAGTTGAAAGACAGCGCAGAACTGGTGGAGAGAATTGCAGAGCAGGAAAAGGATATAAATTCAAGACAACTCTTCTACATTCCTGAAAACAAAATTGCAGAAGTTGAAGACCAACTGATTCAAGGTGATATTGTGGGGATTACTACTTCGGTTGAAGGACTCGATATTTCGCACGTCGGAATTTTAGTGCGTAAAGCCGGACGCATTCACCTGATGCACGCTTCATCGCTGGCCGAAGAAGTAGTGGTTTCTGAAGAAACACTGGAAGAGTACCTGCTGAACAGCAAATCGGCCACCGGAATTATGGTAGCCCGCCCGCTGTAATTTTGGTTGGTTACAAATCAATCATTGCTTTAATTGCATTGTCTTTATATTCTGCCACAATGTAGAAGGCAGTGGGCGTTTTATCCAATGTAAAATGGTGGGTGACCATTTTTTCCACATCGGCTTTACCGCTTACAACCAAATCAATGGCCTCCTCAACACAATGGTTTTGGCGACGAACATTTATAACCGTTATCTCTTTTCTGCGCATTAAATCCATATCAAAAGTATATTGTGCAGAAGGCGGGATTCCCACAAGCACAAGTTTTCCTCCCGGTTTCAATATCTTCAGGGAATTATCAACGGCATCCTGCTCGCCGCTGGCCTCGAAAACAACATCAACAAGCGATTCTTCATGGAGACTCACTTCTTTTTCAATATTCTGTTTCTCAGGATTTATAAGATAGCGGGCACCAATTTCCCTGGCTTTTTGTAAACGGTAATCAAGTGGCTCAACCATTCCTGTATTTTCAATGCCACCCGCAAGCAGTTTTAAAAGAATACTCAGCCCAATGGGCCCGGCACCAAAAATGGCAGTAGAAGTTTCCTTTTTTGCGATTTGTGCCAAATTAACAGCATAAACGCCAATGGAGAATGGTTCGATTAACGCAGCCTGAACCGGATTTAATTTTCCTGAAACAGGAAAACAGGTAAAAGCAGGCATTACAATATATTCTGCCAAACAACCTTCCAACTGCCCCGGGCAACCCAAAAAACGGTTATTTCGGCAGGTATGTGGCCTGCCTGCCAGGCACTGATCGCAGTGGCCACAATGAACAGCCGGATCAACGACTACCAGGTCCCCAACTTCAACATTCGAAACACCGTCTCCTTTTTCAACAATAACTCCTGAACACTCGTGGCCTACCGGAAAAGGATACTGAACAACCTGTGTTCCGATTTTTCCTTCAGAATAATAATGAATGTCCGACCCGCAAACTCCAATCGATGACAATTTAATCTTTACTTCATTGTCATTTTTTATTTCCGGTTCCTTAATATTTTGCATCTGCATTTTTTGGATACCTGTCAGAACAATCTGCTTCATTTTTTCTAATTTTTATACCTCTAAAATCGATTATTTTTCCTTTTCACGAATCCTGTCCTGTCCCGTTACTTAATTATTTTAATAAGAAAGAAAAAGTTCATTAATAATTTTACCACTACTTAGTCCAATTAAAAATAACACCCTAAAATTACAAAAATAAATAAGGTATATTTTATAACATATCATCAATTAAATACCATTATCAATCAAAAAGTTACACCTCAACAAAATGCAATAATTAACAATTTTTAATATTTTTTTAAAAATGAATTACAATCGAAACATATTTATACTATATTAGCAATTCATTAATTCAATGTAAACTAAATGTTATTTGAAACACTACCTTTTCTCTGTTAAACCAATAAATTCTCAGGTCTAACTAAACTAAACTATGAACAATCGGGTTATCGCCACCAATGGTAACCCGTTTTTTTTATGCTTTTTTTCGAAGATTATATTTAAAACGAAAGTAAAAGAAAATCCCTGCCGAACCCAGTCCGACAAGATATCCGTACCATATTCCCTGCGGCCCTGCATCGAGCAAAAAAGTAAAAATATAGCTGGTAGGAACTCCAATCAGTAAATAAGAAATGAAAGCCATAAACATAGGAATTTTCACATCTGCCATTCCCCGCAATGCACCGAGCATACTCACCTGCAACCCATCGAAAACCTGGAAAATGGCTGCCACAATTAAGAGCTGTGCTGCAATTGCAACCACATCGGTATCGGATGTAAAAAGCAATGGCAAATAAGATTTTGCCAGAATAAAAATGATTCCCATTACCGACATAAAAAATAAAACCAGGTGAGTAGAGGCCCATGCAGCTTTTCTTAGGGAAATAAAGTCACTGTCACCCATTTGGTGACTGATGCGAATGGTAGTCGCCTGCGAAATCCCGAGCGAAATCATATAGGTAAATCCAGCCAGTCCGATAGCAACCTGGTGAGCTGCGAGGGGCGTTTCACCCAACCAGCCCATCATAACTGCCCCGATACTAAAGGTAATGCCTTCCACAACTATTTGAAATGCAATGGGTATCCCAATTCGTAAAACAGCAACAAACCTGACTTTTTGAAACGACACCTTGCGGGCACGACTGAAATATTTCCGGAAACGCGGGAGTTTGATGATGTAAACAACAAACATCAGGGGCATCACCAGCCTCGATACCAATGTGCCGATTCCCGCACCAACCAAACCAAGTTCAGGAAAACCAAATTTTCCGAAAATCAAAACATAATTCAAAAGTATATTAATCAGGTTAGCTGTGAGCGTAATCTGCATGGCAATTTTTGTATTCCCGATTCCTTCAAAAAACTGCTTTACCGAGAAAAAAAGCATGAAAGGCAGATAGGAAAAGCAAAGTAAAAGATAGTAAGGCCTTGAAGCTTCCAGCACATCTTCGGTCTGTCCCAAAAAGGGCAGCAGAAACCAGGCTCCAAACATCAGCACAGAAAGCAGCAGGGCAGCAACCATGTGGGTGATCACACCATTTTTCAGCCAAATTACCACCAGCTCAGGTTTGTTGTTTCCAAATGCTTTGCCAACCAGCGGCGTAATTCCGTAAGTGATTCCCATTCCAAAAAACATTCCGATAATAAACACATTGTTGGCAAAAGCAGAGGCCGCCAGTTCAAGTGTACCCACGTGGCCCACCATCATATTATCGACCAGTTGCACCAAAACCTGCCCGATTTGTGAAAGGACAACCGGAAATGCGAGATAAAGATTACGTCTGTAAAATGGAATGTATTCCGCCAGTTTCATGGCGCCAAAGTTACATTTTTGATTCAGATGGAGAACCAGAAACTGACTTTGAGCATAAAAGCATTTTGCGCTTCAACATTCGATATTCCTTTAAAACTGTCGAAAACCGATGGTTCATATTTCCTTTCGTAACGCGAGCGGGTGTTGGTCCATACAAAATAAATAGTTGAACCGGTTTTATATTCCCACCTTGCCACAAAATTTGAGCGAAATTCCTGAAAGTTGAAATCGGGACTGTCTGTTGTCAAATTCCTAACGAAATTTGAACCATCCATTAGCAGGGTTTCGCCTTCATTTTCTGTGATTACCTGCAAGTTAGCATATCGTTTATTGATATCTGTCGATTTTGAATCGGCCACTTTCCTGAAATCGCTGTACTTTCCAACAGTTGCATAAGGATTTCCATAATATTGAAAAGAAAGTTCAGGTGTAACAAACAACTCTGCCCGAATGGTGGTAGATATAGTTTTCCGGTCGATTTTCCCGACTATGTATTCTTTTTTGTTGTCCAACATATTGTCAGGCATCTTTTGCATTACATACTGGTTATTATCTGTTGCAAGATCATAAACAGTGCTCGATGATAAACTAAACCTGTTTCCGATTAAATATTCGATATGAAACCGGTAGTTATTTTTATGCGTGATATTGTCATCGTTTCCGGAGTAATAAATGCCTCCTCCAAGAAAAAGGTCTTTGCTGGTATTGGTTTGAACAAATAATTGTCCGGCAGTGCTTCCGTCTATTCGCAGGGAAGGGCCACCACGCAATTGCCGGGTGTCGATTTCAAAAAAATTGCGATGCCCGACCAAATCAATCCGCCATAAATTTTTCAACTGAACGCGTCCGTGGACCTGCATTTCGCTGTTAAGTTTTTCGCCCCCGTAACTCCATAAAAAATTCTGGCTCAAATCGATGTAGTAATTCAGCAATATGTTGTTTGGTTTGTTCACACGGTAAATCATGCTAACTTCCTCTGCTATGTAATCGGCCTGCCGGAGATAGCCCAAATCATTCAGTTCCACTCCCGGCGATCGCCAGTCGAGCGTTCCGGTAAGCCTGAACTTCCCGCTGCGTTTTCCACCGCTCACCTTACCCCCCCAACCTTCAAGGCTGGTTTTATCCTCATCAAAAGTCAGGTGCCCGGCATCCGGCCGTTGAAACAAATGGCGGGAATTTAGCTGCAGGGCGGAAATAGCTTCAGGAGTTCCGTTCACTCTCGAAAAAAAACTTTTAAAATCGATAAAATATTTACGGTTTAGCCAGTTGTGCTGAAAATCGAATCCGCCGGTAATTGAATTATCGGGCATAAACTCAAGATGTTCATCTTTAATGTTTCTGATTGTTGAAGTCATAATTCCGCCCAGCACGGTGCTGCCTTCGTTAAAGTCCTGTTTCAGCCGCCCGATAAAATAATTGGTAAATGGTTCAACTGTTGTTTGCCGCTCCGATCCGTTTGAATAAATTGTGGCATTTTCACGGGCGGTCATACTATTAATAATACCCATAGATAAACCCGACCGGTTTTTTCCTGTCAGTTTCAATGCGTTGATGATGGAGGTCTGATCGGGCATCGACAAACTTTCGTCTGCTGAAGCCGAAGGGGTAAATCCCGGGGATGAACCAATCCGCCTTGAATAAAAAAGCAAATCGCCCTCAGCGCCATATTCCAGAATGCTGTTTCCTTCGAGAAAGAAAGGCCGTTTCTCATCGTAAAATACTTCGTAAGAAGTCAGGTTCAACACCGAGGGATCCGCTTCCACCTGACCAAAATCGGGATTAATGGTATAATCGAGTGTGAAATCGGAAGTAACACCGATTTTTCCATCCACTCCAAAACCGGAATTAAAATTGTTGCGTGCATCCGAAACATATTTTCCTTTTGCATAAGGCATCACCTCAAAGTTTCGCTTATACGGAATATCTTTTATCCCGCGCAGTTCTCCAAAAATATATACCATTGCCGGTGCATCGATGGGGATTAATTTCCACTGGTCTTCTTCTTTCAGGCGGTCAATCCACCGCCAGATATGCATTCCCCAAACGTGCTCCTTTTTATCTGCATAACGTAACTGACTAAAAGGCACCCGCATTTCGGCATACCAGGCTGAATCTCCAACGTGGGTTTTTCCATCCCAAACAGCATCCCAGTTAAAATCCCAGCCATATTCACCAAGGTGCATCAAATCAACTTTCTGGCCTGCGGCGGTCAGGTTGAATTCAAATGCGGTCTGCTTATCGTAATAAGAATCAATAGCAACACCGGCCATATCGCCTGTATTTACATCGCGTCTTCCAAGCACAGGCCGCATTTTTTCCGGTTCATCGTCATAGCATTTCATTGCTATATATAAATAAGTGTCGTCATACAAAATCTTGATTTCGGTTTCCTGCGACGGGGGTTGCGCCTGGTTGGGCTGTTGCTGAACAAAACTTCCGGCCCATGTTCCCACATTCTGCCAGCACTCATCTACGAGCTTTCCGTCAATTTTTGGTTTTACTGCGGTTCGGGTGGCATAATAAACCTTTTTAATACTGGCGTGATGATTGACAAGCGAATCATCGGATAACGTGTAATCATAATTTTGTGCAGATACACAAAACCCGTAAAAAACTGAGATTATCAGTAGAAAGTGTTTGCGATTCATTTAGGTTAGTTTTAAATCATAATGCATGTAAAAATAATGTGTTTTATTAAACAAAAAAATTTTACTTCGTTTTATTTTACATTGGAACACTACTCTATATTAATTCAGTCTTATAATTTTAGAACTAACATTTTAGATGTTCAAAACAAACAATGACATTTGTTTCCGGTGACACTTAATTTACATTTATTAACACATTTTGATTTGCAATTATCGATTCTTCACTTAATTTTCAGCAGAATTAAAAAGTTAAACAATTTTAGCTTGTATGAGTTATAATTGATTGTAAAAAAAACAGGACAAACAGATTGCAAATTAAATCAACGCAATGATTCAAATAAAAAAGATCCTTGTAGCCAACCGCGGAGAAATTGCCATTAGAATTATGCGAACCTGCCGGGAACTGGGTATAAAAACAGTTGCCGTTTTTTCGGAAGCCGACAGGACTTCACAACATGTAAGGTATGCGCACGAGGCCTATTATGTGGGTAAAGCGCCATCGCCCGAGAGTTATTTAAATATTGACAAAATAATTGAGACGGCCAAAAAATGCGGAGCCGATGCCATTCATCCGGGATACGGTTTTCTCTCTGAAAATGCCGTTTTTGCCCAAAGATGTATCGACGAAGGAATTATATTCATCGGTCCTTCGCCTGAAGTAATTGCGCAGATGGGCGATAAAATCGAGGCCCGCGAGGCAATGACGAAAGCCGGAATTCCGGTAGTTCCCGGCACCGAAAGCAGTATCAGCAATGAACAGGAAGCTTTGGATGCCATAAAAGTAATCGGATTGCCGGTTATGATTAAAGCCTCGGCTGGCGGCGGAGGAAAAGGAATGCGCCTGGTACACGACGAGAAAAATGTAGTATCTGCCGTGCGGGCAGCCCGTTCGGAGGCAAAATCTTCATTTGGCGACGATTCGGTTTACATCGAAAAATACATTACCTCGCCGCATCACATCGAGTTTCAGATTCTGGCTGACCAGCACGGAAATACCATCCACCTTTTTGAACGGGAGTGTTCGGTTCAGCGCCGCCACCAGAAAATGATTGAAGAAACACCTTCTCCGCTGATGACTGAAAAATTGCGTGAACAAATGGGAAATGCTGCCGTTGAAGCCGCAAAAGCAGTTAATTACACCGGCGCAGGAACCATCGAATTTTTGGTGGACGAAACCCTGAATTATTATTTTCTGGAAATGAATACGCGTCTCCAGGTTGAACATCCGATTACCGAGCGGGTAACAGGAATCGACCTGGTAAAAGAACAGATTAAAATTGCGGAAGGCCAGATACTTCAACTCAAACAAGAAGAATTAAGCCAACAGGGACATTCGATTGAATGCCGGATTTATGCCGAAGACCCCGATAACAATTTCATGCCCAGCCCCGGAAAAATCCACAAAATTTCAGAACCGCTGGGATTGGGGGTGCGAACCGACGGATACGTTTATGAAGGCTACGAAATACCGATTTTTTACGATCCCATGATTTCAAAACTCATTGTATGGGGCAAAACCAGGGATGAAGCCATCCGCAGGATGCGGCGTGCCTTGTACGAATACAAAATTACCGGCGTAAAAACGTCCATCAAATTTTTGGAACGTATAATGAATACCCCCGATTTTATAGGAGGGAAGTATGATACACATTTCATTGAAAATAACCAAAAACAGTTGGTGAAAGAAAATGGTAAGGAAGAAGAATGTGAAGACATGGTAGTTATTGCTGCGTTCATCGACTTTATAGACAAAATCAGCAGAATTCAGGAAAACCAGAAAGAATTCGTCCCTCCGGCAGAAAACCGCTGGAAGAAAATTCCCTACATCAATCATTTTTAATTAGTTAATATGGCATTGGAAATTAAAATAAACGACAGGATAGCCTGGGTTGATCTCATCAGCCAAAACGGCAACCTGCTGGAAATTGAAGTAGATGGCAAACCCTATCAGGTAGATTTACTGCACACCGGCGACGGAACATTTTCAATTTTGGAAGGCGGACATTCCTACAACATTGAACTGGTTCCGAAAAACCAACCCAAAAAGTACACTGCTCATACACTTTACAACACTTACGATGTAGATATTATCGACGCCGAGGCCCGGTATCTAATAAACCGCGGCACAAACGGAGTGGGCAAAAGCGAAAAAAATATCTCTTCGCCTATGCCGGGAAAAGTGGTGAAAGTGCTGGTAAACGAAGGCGACGAAATAACAGTAGGTGAAACAGCCGTTATTGTAGCTGCCATGAAAATGGAAAGCGAATACAAAGCCACTGTCAGCGGAACGGTAAAAAAAGTGAATGTGAAGGATGGAGACACCATCGAAGGCAACCAGGTACTTATTGAACTCGAATAAACCAATCTTTTTATTATTAGAGTATGAATTTACAGGAAAAATATGGCCAGCTCGATGAGTTTAACTCAAAAGCAGAGTTGGGCGGAGGAAAAGAACGCATTGAAAAACAACATGCAGCCGGAAAAAAAACAGCTCGTGAGCGGGTTCTCCAGTTAATGGATCCGGGAACTTTTAACGAAATCGACAAGTTGGTCACCCACCGGAATTACGATTTCGGAATGCAGGAAAAAAAGGTTTTGGGCGATGGAGTTGTAACCGGCTACGGCAAAATCAGCGGCAGGCTGGTTTATGTTTTCGCACAGGATTTTACGGTTTTTGGCGGCTCGCTCAGCCGGGCCAATGCCGATAAGATTGTTAAAATTCAAAATCTGGCGCTAAAAATGGGAGCTCCGCTGATTGGACTGAATGATTCAGGCGGCGCCCGTATACAGGAAGGTGTGGAAAGTTTAGCAGGTTACGCCGATATTTTTTACAACAACGTAACTGCTTCGGGAGTCATTCCGCAAATATCAGCCATTTTAGGCGCTTGTGCCGGCGGAGCTGTTTACTCACCCGCCCTCACCGATTTTATTTTTATGGTGAATGAAAAAAGCCACATGTTTGTTACCGGGCCCGAAGTAATAAAAACCGTTACTCACGAAGATGTTTCAAAAGAAGACCTGGGAGGTGCCCACACGCACAGCACCAAAAGTGGGGTGGCCCATTTTACCGGAAATGACGAAGAACAGACACTCATGATGATTCGTGAACTGGTGAGTTTTCTGCCATC
>DATFJO010000416.1:0-3827 GCA_035269145.1 Tangfeifania sp.
GGCATACAATCCTGTAGCCAATGCAATGGACAGCGTAACGGAAGGTTTCCCGGTTTTTTGCACCAGCGAACGTTTCAGCGACGAAAGGATAACATACGCCGAATCGCAAAATACCGGAATCGATACGATGTACCCGATAAGGGACATTGCCAGGCCCGGAAAACGCCTGCCTACGAGTCTCAGCACAATTTCCGCCAGCTTGATGGCAGCATTTGATTTCTCGAGTATGGTGCCGATGATGGTTCCCAGCACAATAACGATTCCGATGTAGGCCATGATATTTCCAAAACCACCGGCAATCGTCAGGGCAATTTGTTCTAAAGGCAAACCAGCCAGCGCTCCCGCCACATACGAAGCCAGCAGCAACACAATAAACGGGTGTAGTTTCAACCTTGTGGTTCCAAGAATTATGAACAATACGGAAACAATCAGCACAATAACCAGCCACAATCCATCAGGCATAATTCAGATTATTATTGGTTTGGGAATAAAATTAATGTTTTTATTCAGGCTTTAAGCTGTTTCATCTGGAAAAAACAAACAGGTTTTTGTTTCTGTAAATCATAATTGTGAGCCTGCTTTGTGGAAAATTTCCGAATAACAGTGAAAAGAATTCCACAGTTTACTTCCATTGTATTTTGGTGCAGGCTCAACTTTAATTAATGATTTTCAGTCATTTAAAATGAAATGAAAATCTTTTGGCAGGATATTTACTTCTTTTTTTGATTGTTTAGACCACACAGCTATACTTTATGCAGTTGGTTGTGTCAAATTTTTTTGAAATGGGAAATTTAAGACATTACATCGAATTAATTGCGAAAGTAATTGAATCGGCAGGGGTTATTATAATTGCCGCAGGCAGTTTGTTTATTTTAATCCGTTACCTGGTTTTTCTTTCTGTAAAAAAAGCAAAATCCTTTGCCGACCTCAGGCGCGAATTGGGGAAAGCAATTTTGCTGGGGCTGGAAATACTGGTTGCTGCCGATATTATTGCAACTGTTACAACCGAACCTACGATGAGCAGTGTGCTCGTGCTTGCAGTTATCGTGCTTATCAGAACATTTCTCAGTTTTTCACTTCAGGTTGAGCTGGAGGGAAAATTTCCCTGGCAAAAAAAGCAAGAGTAAACGAGATTAAATCAATTAAAGTTGAATTTTAAATTCAGGAATTATGAAAGAAAAATACAAACGGCAACTAAAAATTATGGCGGCCAATGGCACAGCAATGGTGGGAGCAATATTGTTAAAAAGAGGAATGGAAAAACTGCTGAAAGTAACATTTGACAAAGAACCTCCCCGAAAACCGGATAAATATGAAACTACTACATGGGGCGAAGCACTGGCCTGGGCATCGGTTACAGGTGCTATGACTGGTATGCTGAAACTTTTTCTCAGGCGTGGCGAAATAGGCCGAATACTCTGAAATTACCCCAGCCGGTTCATTAAATTCAGGATATGATTGCCATGGCTGTTATTATTCCGTTCGATTGTTTCGTTGATCAACTTGAAAAGTTGTATTTTTTGCAGCATCAATTTATGAGCGATGAAAAAGATTAAACTGCGGGGAAAAGAGTTGAAGCGAATTGGTTTTACCAACGATAGCGCTGTTTCGCTGGCAATAAATCTGGTGGCTAAAAATTACAGGCGGTCGGATAAAATGGAAGTGCTTGAATTGCTCGGGAAAATTAATCTAACTCCTGAAGATTATTTTGAAGATCCGGTTTTTGGACAACTGGCAAAACTGCTTTCCGAAAAAACACACCCTCAAAAAAAGAAAAAGAAACCTGTATTAAATAAAGCAGCGCTGGAATTTAAAATTTACGGCGAAGAAAATATCGATCCCCAGGCGGTTGAGCAAATGCAAACGGCCATGAAATTGCCGATAGCGGTAAAAGGTGCCCTGATGCCGGATGCTCATGTAGGATACGGGCTTCCGATTGGAGGAGTTCTGGCAACTTACAATGCAATAATTCCTTATGCCGTGGGAATGGACATTGGTTGCCGCATGTGCCTTTCGGTTTTTCCGGCTTCTCCCAAAAAGATATCCGGCGAACGCGACCGCATCAAAAATATTCTGATGAACGAAACCCGTTTCGGACTAACTGAATTCAATGATTTGGAAGAGCACGAAATTCTGGATAGAAAAGAATTTGCGGAAATTAAATTTTTGAATTCACTGCATAAAAAATTTGCAAAACAACTTGGAACATCCGGGCACGGAAACCATTTTGTGGATGTGGGATTTTTTGAATTAAATGAGTTTTCTGATAAAATTAACCTTGAACCGGGAGAATATTTTGCGGTGCTGAGTCACTCAGGTTCCCGCAATTTTGGAGCAGAAGTTTGCAAGCATTACACCAATATCGCCAAAGAAAAACTTGAATTATCAGGCGAAGCCGCCCGGCTTGCCTGGCTCGATCTGGATTCGGAAGAAGGGCAGGAATACTGGCTGGCCATGCAACTGGCCGGTGAATATTCACACACCAACCACCGGATTATTCACAAACGAATTGCCAAAGCGTTGGGCGAAAAACCGCTTACCATCATTGAAAACCACCACAATTTTGCGTGGAAAGAAAAACTGCCCGACGGCAATGAGTTGGTTATTCACCGGAAGGGAGCCACTCCCGCAGGAATAAATAATGTTGGAATTATTCCCGGAACAATGGCTTCGCCGGCATTTATTGTGGCCGGAAAAGGAAATGAAGATTCACTGCAATCGGCGGCGCATGGTGCGGGCCGGTTAATGTCGCGCAATGCAGCCAAAAAAACGTTTACTCAAAGCCAGTTGAAAAAACACCTTGGTGAGCAGAAAGTTGAATTGCTTGGCGGCGGAATCGACGAATCACCGTTTGCCTACAAAGACATTCACCAGGTGATGAAATCTCAAAATGATCTGGTGGAAATTCTGGCTGCGTTTCACCCCAGAATTGTACGGATGGAATAACAGTGCTAAAATGCAACACCCACACTCATTCCCAGTCGGAATCCCGGAAAAAGAAACGGAAGTTTCGAAGTAAGGTTGTCATCATTCACGGTGTGTTCCAGCCTTTCTTCCAGGTAGTTGATGTCTTCAAACACCTGGGTTACGTCATTGGTAACCGTTCCGTAATCAAAACCGGGTTGCGGGTCTTTGAGTTGATATTTCAGGTTAATGGTATGACGATCGACTCCGGCTCCGAAAAAATAGAAATCGAATGTAAAAATTTCATTTACAATTAGCTGGTATCCCAGTTGCGCTCCCAGGCCAAAAGTGCCAAGCTTTGAATCTACGTTGAAAGCCCGGTCGTTAATTTCATCAGAATATACCATCGACTGGGTAAAATAACGTAAATAGGGAGCAATGTAAAATCCCTGCGGAATTTCCTGTCGCGATAAATAAAAACGGTATTCAAGGGAAGCGTTCAATCCTCCGCTGGTTTCTTTCAAATCATAGGCTTCCGGAGTAATTGTTTTTTCGGAAATAAACGGACTGCTGACGGGATTCATATACCCGAACTTCAATTGAACGGAGTTATTTTCGTTGATCACTTTTTCATAGCTTAAGTTGTAGTTTCCGAGAAATGCATCGGAGAAACCTAATTTTACTGCGTTGTTCTGCGAAAAAGCAACAGTGCTGAATGCAAAGAGAAAAACTGTACAAATAATTTTGGTTTTGAGCATCGATGGTTTGTTTAAAATTTGTTTAAAGATATAGCTAAACATTTTAAACTTATAATTCTCAATCTGAATTTATCAATAATTACCTGTTAATTTCTTCTTCTGTATGGCAGTCAGTGCAGGCTACAAAATGAATATCGTTTTCACTTGTTGGTGAAAAATAGGTAG
>DATFJO010000417.1:0-15564 GCA_035269145.1 Tangfeifania sp.
TATTCAGGAGTTATTAACGAAAAATCTGATGTGGGGTTGGCCTTTCGGGTAGCAGGTCCGATTCAGCAAATTGAAGTGGATGAAGGCGATTATGTGAGAAAGGGACAACTGGTTGCCCAAATCGATCCGCGTGATTACGAAGTTCAGTTGGAAGCTGCCCAGGGGCAATTCGATAAAGTTAAGGCTGAAGCTGAACGTGTAATTGAGTTGCACGAACGAAATAGTGTGGCAGGCAACGATTACGACAAAGCCGTTGCCGGATTGAAAATGGCAAGTGTGAATCTCGATCATGCCAAAAACCAGTTAAATGATACGAAATTACTGGCCCCGTTCTCTGGCTATATTCAGGAAGTGAATTTTGAAGAAGGTGAAATGGTGGATGCGGGAATGCCGGTGGCAACACTCATTGATGTAACAGGTTATGAAGTGGAGGTTGGCATCCCGACATCAATGTATGTGAAAAGGGATGATTTTGTTTCATTCATCGGAAAACAAACTTCCGTTTCAGAAAATGAGTTCCCTTTGCAATTGGCCGGATTCAGCAGAACTGCCAATAACAATCAGCTTTATAAACTCGACTTGCGTTTGACTCCGGATGAAAATCCCGAGTTGGCTCCCGGCATGAGCACAGAGGTTACAATCGCCGTGAAAACGGATTTCAGAGATAAACTTTGTGTGCCTTTAAATGCGGTTTACAGGAAAGACGGTGATACGTTTGTTTGGGTATTTTCTCCCGAAAAGGGCATTGTAAACAGCCGGCGGGTAACAACCGCTCAACTTACCGGAGAGAACCTGGTGGTTTTAACCAGCGGGGTGGATGCTGGCGAGAAGGTTGTAGCTGCGGGGGTTCATCATTTGCAGGAAAACCAGGAAGTTGAAATTCTGGAAAACGTATCTGAAACTAACGCGGGAGGAATGTTATGAGGCACATTTCGGAACTGACTTTTCAAAGAAAGGCCATTTTCTATTTCCTGATGTTCTGCATAATTGTAGGTGGAGTGTTGGCTTTCGACTCCATCAGTAAGCTGGAAGATCCGGAAATTACCGTAATGCAATCGCAAATTGTGACGGTTTATCCGGGAGCAACCGCTCACGAAGTGGAAATGCAGGTAACCAATATTATTGAAGAAGAACTCAGTTCGCTGGAAAATATTGAAACCATCAAATCGAAATCATCGGCCAACATTTCTGTGATTTCAGTGATGCTCGAACTTACCGTTCCGCAAGATGAGATTGAGCAGCGGTGGGATTTTTTGCGTCGACGGATTAAGGAAGTACAAAACAGGCTGCCTGCTGGTGCACAACCTCCGCTGGTAATTGACGATTTTGGCGATGTTTACGGTATGTTTTATGCCATGACCGGCGACGGATTTTCTTACAAGGAAATGAGTAAAATGGCGGAGTACATTAAACGCGAAATGCTGGGAGTGGAAGGTGTGAGCAAGGTAGATATTTTTGGTACTCAGCCGCCGGTTACCGATGTTGTTATTTCTGTAGCGCGTGCCGGAGAAATGGGAGTTTTTCCCTTTCAGATAGTAGCAGCTTTGAATGGTCAGAATACAACAGTTTATCCCGGTTCTTTTGAAGTTGGCGATAAACTGCTCAATGTTTCAGTGAATAATAAAATTAGCAATGCTTCCGATATTGGCGATGTGATGATTCAGGGATTGGATGGAAATTCGTTTAAATTATCTGATATTGCTACCATTGAAGAGGGATATAACGAACCTCTGCGGAATACGATGTTTCTGAACAATGAAAAAGCGATTGCTATTTCACTCTCGATGGAATCGGGCGAGAACATCATTAAAGTTGGCGAGCGGGTTGAAAAGCGTCTCGAGGAGTTGAAGAAAAATATCCCGGTTGGTTATGAATTTGAGAAGGTATTTTTTCAGCCCGATAAAGTGGATGATGCCATTGACGGTTTCATGATTAACCTGATTGCTTCGGTTGTTATTGTGATTTTGGTGCTGATGCTGACAATGGGATTGCGCAGCGGATTTATCATTGGCGCCGGGCTGGTGCTGACCATTCTTGCTACTTTCCCGCTGTTGCTTGCTGCCGGTGGTACGCTGCAGCGCATTTCGCTCGGTGCTTTTATTGTGGCGATGGGAATGCTGGTAGACAATGCCATTGTTGTGATTGACGGAATTTTGGTGGATTTGCAAAAGGGAGTGAAACGAAAAAAAGCACTGGTTAATTCTGCAAAGCGCACTGCCATGCCGTTGCTTGGCGCTACAATCATTGCGGTGTCGGCATTTTTGCCGGTTTACCTTTCGGATGATGCAGCCGGAACTTACGCACGAGATCTGTTTGTGGTATTGTGTATTTCGCTGCTGGTGAGTTGGTTGCTGGCGTTAACGCAAGTGCCTGTTTTTGCTGATAAGTTGTTGAAAAAGAAGAAGAAAAAGGATAATAATGAATCTAAAGAACTATACAGCAGTTGGGCGTACCGGAAGTTTCGCAATGTGCTTGCTTTTTTATTGCATTATAAAACAGCAACACTTATAATAGCGGCAATTCTTTTGGCACTGGCAGCTTTTAATTTTCAGAATATCAAGAAAACGTTCTTCCCGGATTTTAATTACAACCAGGTTTACATTGAATATAAACTGCCGGAAGGGACCAGTCCCGAGCGGGTGAATGCAGATTTGCAGCAAATAACCGAAGATTTTCTGAAATACGAGGAGGTGAAGATGGTGGTTTCAAGCCACGGAATGACACCAACGAGATATTGTTTGGTGCGGGCAATGGGAGAAATGTCGGACAGTTACGGCGAGCTGATTGTCAATTTTGAAGATTACGATACCATGGTAAAAATGAAGCCGGTGCTGAATGAGTACCTGCACGAAAACTACCCCGATGCATACACACGGATTCGCAAATACAATCTTTCAATAAAAGCAACTCACACCGTTGAGGTTGAATTTACCGGACCGGACCCGGCAGTTCTGAGAGATTTAAGTGAGCGGGCGCAAGAGGTATTCCGTAAAAATCAGTATGCCGATCCGTATACCATTTCCGATGATTGGGAACCGCTGGGGCAGTCGCCGGTGGCTAAATATAACCAGGCTTCCGGTCGCCGGGCCGGACCCACCCGTTCCGATGTGAGTAATGCTATTTTGGCAGCTACCGACGGATTGCCCGTTGGTGAATATTTTGAAGGCGAAACCAAAATTGGCATCAACCTGAAAATGCGGAAAAGCGACGGTTCGAAAGTTCAGCGTCTCGGGGAAATTCCCGTTTGGAGTACCCTCCCAAATGTTTCGGCAGTAAACGAAAAAAGCATTCAAAAACTGATGTATGGCGGAAAATCGCTCGATGAACTGAAAAATGAAATTGTTTCGCCGGTTCCACTCAACGCTGTTACCGATGGTGTGGATTTGGCGTGGCAGGAACGTGTGGTTCGGAGGGTAAACGGGCAGCGGGCCATCCAGGCGCAGTGCGACCCGCTGGAAGGTTACAGTCCGGCGCTGGTGCGAACTACCTCACTCGATAAAATTTCACAAATTGAGCTGCCTGACGGCTACGAAATGGAGTGGGTTGGCGAACAGGAACTGCAGGGCGATGCTTTGCGAAATATTTTCCGGTACCTGCCCATTTCAATCATGCTCATCATTCTCACACTCATTCTGCTTTTTAACGATTTCCGCAAACCAATTATCGTGCTGATGTGTATCCCGATGGCATTTATCGGAATTGTGCCGGGAATGATTCTGGCCGGTCAGCCATTCACTTTTATG
Source organism: Tangfeifania sp. (assembly GCA_035269145.1). Taxonomy (GTDB): domain Bacteria; phylum Bacteroidota; class Bacteroidia; order Bacteroidales; family Prolixibacteraceae; genus Tangfeifania. The sequence goes on from DATFJO010000417.1 coordinate 3,744, forward strand.
GCAATCATCGGCTCATTCGGACTGATGGGAATGATCGTAAAAAATGCCATTGTCCTTCTTGATGAACTGGAAAAGCGGATTGCCGAAGGAACAGAACGTTACCATGCAATTATCGACGCAACTATTTCAAGAACCCGTCCTGTTTTAATGGCTTCGTTTACCACAATTCTTGGTATGATTCCGTTGTTTGGCGACCCGATGTACGCCAGCATGGCCACTGCCATTATAAGCGGCTTGCTGATTGGTACACTCATTACACTTTTGTTTGTGCCAATTTTATATGCCGCATTTTTTGGGGTAAAAAGAGTGAAAAATTCAAATGAGATAACAGAATAAGAATCATGAAAACACTAAAATATATCATCGTTCTGGCATTTTTATTTTCAGGAACCAACCTGTATGCGCAGAAAAAAATGACTTTGCAACAATGTCGCAAAATGGCTTTGCAAAAAAATGAAGACCTGAAAATGGCAGACAGGCAACTTGAAAAAGCCAGGACTGAAAAAGATGCAGCAAAAACCCTGCGTTTGCCAAAATTTTCGGCCACAGGAACCGGAATTTATATTAACCAGGATTTTGAACAGGAACTGACTTTACCTACCAAAAAGCCCAATCAGCAAACCGGCGAGCTGGAACCAAATATCATGATTAACCCGGCCACCGGTGAACCTGTAATTGGGCCTGACGGAAATCCGGTATTCAATATGTATGCATTTCTTCCGCTCAGCGTGAGTTTAAAAGGTACTTACCTGGCCGGCGTTACAATGGAACAACCCATTTACACGGGCGGAAAAATTAATGCCGGAAATGAAATGGCAAAAATTGGTGTGGAAATGGCCGGCGAGAATATTGAACTTCAGCAAATGAATACATTGGTTGAGGCCGACAAAGTTTACTGGAATTATGTTTCAGTAAACCAAAAAGTGAAACTTGCGCAGGAAGCTGTTGATTTGCTCGGCGAAATTGTTGAGGACGTCAGGAACAGTTACGAAGTGGGTATGATCCATAAAAATGATTTGCTCAAAGCACAGGTGGAATATAATAATGCGACTCTCGATTTGCATAAGGCAAAAAACGGACATGAACTTATCCGGATGAATTTATGCCGAATTACAGGTTTACCATTAAATACGCAGGTTGTGGCTTTAGATACATTGATTAACGTTGAACCGATTCTAATGAATGATTCTTCGGCGGTAATTTCTGAACGGCCCGAATATCAATTGCTTGAGAAAAATATTCACCTGCAGGAGGAAAACATAAAAATGACCCGAGCTGATTTTTTACCCACTGCCGGAATTCAGGCCGGTTACAGCTATTTGGGAGGACTGGAATTTGGCAATGAGAGTTATTCCAATTCAGGCCTGAACGTAATGGCGTCTTTAAAAATTCCAATTTTCCACTGGGGCGAGGGTGCAAAAAAAATCGACGCTGCAAAAATCGATAAGGAAATTTCAACCCTGAAACTGGAGAAAAACCGTCAGTTGCTTCAGTTGGAGGTGGAGCAGGCTCGCCTGAATCTGAATTTGGCTTACGAACGCATTCAAATGAGTGAAACAGCATTGGAGCAGGCAGAAGAAAATCTGCGGATAACACGCGACAATTATGAAGTGGGAATGGAAAAACTGACCGATTTATTGAAAGCTCAAACTCAGTGGCAGGAAGCACACAGTAATTTGATAGATGCAAAAACCGATTACAAAATCAAAAAAACAAACTGGTTAAAAGTCACCGGAAGATTGGGGGCGGATGTTTCAACAACGCAATAAATAAATGAGCACTTCCTAAAAATTCAATACTTTTGAAAAAAAGAGAAATGAATAACAGCGAACTTCACTTTATCAGCAGGCTTTCTGACTATTCCCTGCGGAGCATTGTCATTCGTATTGCAATGGTCAGTGCAGTTGGTTTGCTGTTTTTATTTCTCGCTATAAATATTGCCGGCGATGGAGAAGTGAAAGTAACAGCACTGGAGTATTTTCAGGTGGTTCTTATTTTTAATATTATTACCGAGATCAATGTTTTGATTGATCACCTGGCAGAACGATTTCTCCCGATTCCCGAAAAAATAAAACTACGCGTGGTGCTTCATTTTACCATCAGTTTGTTGCTGGCAATGGCGGCCGTGTTCTATTTTTCGATGATTGTTAAAGAGGCGCTGTTTTTTTCGCATCCCATTGTGCAGTTGATGATGTTGTTTGGGTTGATTTTTATTTTTAACCTCATTCTCGTTTCCGTTACTTTACGAATTATTGAAAAATGGATTTTTTCGGCCAGGCAACTGGAAGAACTGCAAAGTTCAAAACTAAAAAGTGATTATAATTCTTTACAGGCGCAGTTGAATCCGCATTTTCTTTTTAACAACCTGAGTGTGCTGAAATCGATGATTACTTACGATCCGGATGCTGCTGTTCATTTTACCCAAAATTTTACCGATGTTTATCGCTACGTTTTGCAAAGCAGGGAAAAAACAACCATTAAACTGAAAGACGAGCTGGAATTTATAGAAGCTTATGCCGATATTCACAAAGAGCGGTTGGGAGAAGCTTTTCAGTTAAATATTGATGTAGAAGAGGTGGCATTAAAAAAAGAAATTCCGCCACTTGCGTTGCAACTGTTGGTTGAAAATGCAGTAAAACACAATGTTGCCGTAAAAGATGATCCATTGGTGATTACAATAAAAAACAGGCCGGATGAGCTGATAGTTTCAAATAATATCAATCTTAAAGAATCTGCATTTTCCGAACAAACAGGATTGCAAAATCTTATTAAACGTTACGAAATGCTGACAGATGCAGAAGTGAAAATTTATTCGGGAAAAGAAAAGTTTGAAGTTGAAATTCCATTGTTATGAATGAGGTTGTCAGGATAATAATTATTGAGGACGAATTACATAACCTCCGCCTGCTGGAAGGAATGATCAAAAATATCAGGCCGGAATGGGAAATTGTGCAAACTTTTGAAAGCGTAAAAGAAAGTGTTAAATGGCTGCGAAATAATCCACATCCCGAGCTTTTCTTTATGGATATTCAGCTTGCAGACGGTCTGTGTTTCTCAATTTTCGATGAGGTGGAAATTCAAAGTATGGTAATTTTTACAACGGCCTACGACAATTACGCCATCCAGGCTTTTAAGGTAAACAGCATCGATTATTTGCTGAAACCTTTCCGGGAAAAGGATTTGGAAGCTGCCATCGAAAAATTTGAACACTACAGAAAATTGAATGAGCCGGTGAAAAGTCAGGATTATTCCGATATTCTGGAAGCAATACGGTATGGAAAAAAGAAGTACCGCAAACGGTTTTTGGTCTCGCGCGGCGATGCCTGGTTTAAGATTGCCGTGGAAGATATTGCTTTTTTTTACAGTGAAAATAAAGTAACCACTGCCGTTACATTTCACAATCAAAACCATGTGATTGACTTTACGCTTGAAAGTCTGGAGGAAGAACTTGAGCCGGAAATATTTTTCCGGGCAAACAGACAGGTAATCGTTAATATTGAAGCCATCGAGAAAATTGAGAATTATTTTGGCGGCAAACTGAAAGTAAGATTAAATCCACCTTTCCCCGATGATTTAATTATCAGTCGTTTAAAGGCAATGGATTTTAGAAAGTGGGTGGGAGAATAAATCAGTTTTTCTCAAAAACATAGATTACCGAACTGCACCGGTTTGTGTTGAAAAGACTTATTACCCAGGAAATCGTTCCGTGAAACATACCATTTATAAATGGCAATCGCGATTTTTTATACTTTTCACTCAGCATAGAAACATAAAATGCATCGAAAGGCATGGGGGCAGTGCGTTTTAATCTGAATCCATGCTTTTCACCAAATCGTTTCATTTGTTCCGGCCCGAAATGCCAGATGTGGCGGGGCACATCGTACGCTGCCCAAAATTCTTTGTAATGCCGTGCGTCGTATGAATTGGGGTTCGGAACGGCAATAATGAGCTTCCCATCCGCTCTAAGTAAATTGCTGAAAGTTGCCATGTTTTCATCCAGTTTATGAATGTGTTCCAGCACGTGCCAGAGGGTGATAGCATCGAAGCTATCTTTTTCAAAATGAAAAAGTTGATCCGGTTCATGTATTTCCAAACCAAACTCTTTTTTCGAAAAAGTGCGGGCATTCTCACTTTTTTCGGTTCCTGTAACCTGCCAGCCGCGGTACTTCATCTCGTTCAGCAAAAATCCGGTTCCGGTGCCCACATCCAAAATCCGCCCGGTTTTTAATCCGGTTGCTTTTTGTACCAGTTCGCGTTTGCGGCCCAGCATGTAATTCCGCACTTTATGATACATGGCATTCACCAATCCTTTTGAGGTGTTGGAATGTGAGATGTACTCTTCGCTTTGATAATAACGTCCAATGGTTTCTTCATTTTCGGCATTGGCTGTGAACTTGAAACCGCAGTCGATACATTTCCTGATTTCAAACTTCTCGCCCGTAACAAAAAAATCTGTACAAGTAATAAATGGTTTAAATTGTTTGCTGCCACATACCGGGCATTTATCGATACAAAAAACTGTCATTTCGAAAATTTTGCCGAAAGGTAATTATTTTTCACCCGACGTCTAAGTGGAAATCTGCCAATAGTTATTTCACAACAATTATTTATTTTATTCTGAACCGAGCTGATACCTGGTACGAAATCGTGATATTTTGCACCTGATCGACGCTTTCGTAAGCAGCATCTGCTGCCATCATTTGATTTTTTGCCATGTATGGACGTGAAATCCCTTCGTTCAGTTCAGAAATAGAAAGTACCTCGCCCAATTCTTCATCCAGACTTTCAACAAGGTAGGCTGCCTTTTCCCGGGCGTTTTTCAGGGCCTCGGTTTTTATTTGTTTTCTGAATTTTTCCATTTCCGAATGGCTCATCTGTCCAACGTTCAAAGAGCGGATTCCTTTGGCATCAACCAGCGATGATAGCTGATTAACTTTTGAGAAATCGTTAATTTTTACTTCGAGTGTTTTGCTAAACAGGAATTCTTTTCCCTGTTGACGCCAGTAATTCCCTATACCGTGCACCCTGATATCCGATTTTTTGATGCCGGCTTTTCTAAGGCTTTTTATGAGTCCGTCTTCAATTTTGGCCAGCGGAACCCTTGTTTCATAATCCTCGGGTTCCTTGTTTTTCTGAAATTCCTCTTCAAAATATTCCTGAATGGTAATGGAGAGAACCATTTCGTTAGGTTGAATTTCCATTTCAGATTTTCCCTGAACTTCAATAAACCGTGTTTGTTCATTCATTTGTGCTGAAAGTGAGAGTGTAAAAACTGCGAAAACGAAAGACATCAAATACTTCATGGCTATTTTTTTTAACTTGATTATATATCTGTTAAAACAAAAAAACCACGAAAACTATTGTTCCCGTGGTTTAACTATTTATTAATTCTGAATAATTATCAAATTATCAGCATCGCATCGCCGTACGTTCCAAAGCGGTAGTCTTCTTTCATGGCCACATTATAGGCTTCCATCACAAAATCGTAACCACCAAAAGCAGCCACCATCATTAGCAGGGTTGAATAAGGAAGATGGAAATTGGTCACCATGCTGTTGGCTACACTAAACTCATAGGGTGGGAAAATAAATTTGTTGGTCCAGCCCTCGAATGGTTTTAAATAACCTTGTGTTGAAACAGAACTTTCCAGTGTGCGCATTACGGTAGTACCCACAGCGCAAACATTGTTGCGTTGTTCTTTTGCATGGTTCACTGTTCCGCAGGCTTCATCTTTTATCCAGATTTGTTCTGAATCCATTTTATGTTTTGTCAGGTCCTCCACATCTACACTGCGGAAGTTGCCCAAACCAACATGCAAGGTGATGTAGGCAAAATCAGCGCCTTTAATTTCAAGCCTTTTGAGCAGTTCGCGGCTAAAATGCAGTCCTGCAGTTGGTGCAGCCACAGCTCCTTCGTGTTTGGCAAAAATGGTTTGGTACCTTTCCTTGTCTTCCGGAACCACCGCACGGTTTATAAATTTGGGCAGCGGGGTTTCTCCCAGGCTGTAAAGTGTTTGTTTAAACTCATCATAAGGCCCGTCGAAGAGGAACCGAAGGGTGCGACCACGCGAGGTTGTATTGTCAATAACCTCGGCAACCAGCATATCATCTTCGCCAAAATAGAGTTTGTTTCCAATTCTGATTTTCCGGGCCGGATCGACCAAAACATCCCACAGGCGTTGTTCGCGGTTCAATTCCCGAAGCAGGAAAACTTCAATTTCGGCACCTGTTTTTTCCTTGTTGCCGTATAAACGTGCCGGAAAAACTTTCGTATCGTTAAAAACGAAAACATCGCCTTCGTTAAAATAATCGAGAATGTTTTTAAATGTTTTGTGTTCAATTGTGCGTTTTGCCCTGTTTAACACCATCAGTTTTGATTCGTCGCGATTATATGCCGGGTGCAAAGCAATTTTTTTCTCATCTAATTCGTACTTAAATTTCGATAATTTCATGGGCAACTATTTTTTTTATTTGTTTTTTTTAAACTTGTATTTTGCATTTATTTACTATCCGAAAACAGGGTTTGTAAACTCAGAACCCCGTTTTACGCAGCGTTTTTTAATTGGTTACAAAAGAATCTAAATTTTCCAGAAAAAATTGAATATTCATGGCGTCGTCAACTTCAAATTCCCCGATTCTTGTTCTTCTTAATTCTGTTAAATAAGCACCGCAGTTAAGTTCTTCTCCAATGTCGCGGGCAAGGGCTCTGATGTAGGTGCCTTTACTGCATGTAACCCGAATTTTTACATAAGGTAAATCAAAAGATTCAGTTTGAATTTCAGTTATAACAACTTTTCGGGGACTAAGTTTTAATTCTTCGCCGTTTCTTGCATAATCGAAAGCGCGTTTTCCTTTTACTTTTACTGCTGAATAAACCGGGGGGATCTGGTCAATTTCTCCTTTAAATTTTTGCAGTGCGTTTTCAAAATTTTCAGGCGTTATGTGATCATAGCTTTTTGGGTTTTCTTCCTCAGTTTCCCGGTCGAAAGAAGGAGTTGTAGCTCCCAGTTTTATGGTTGCAACGTACTCTTTTTCTTTATCCTGAAATGATTCGATAAGCTTTGTGGATTTTCCTGTGCAAAGAATCATCAGCCCGGTGGCAAGCGGATCGAGTGTTCCGGCATGTCCCACTTTCATTTTTTTGATTCCCATTTTGCGGCACAAAGTGTTCCGAACTCTTTGCACCAAATCAAACGACGTCCACTCAAGGTCTTTGTCGAACAGCAAAACTTCTCCTCCTAAAAAATCGTACGTTTTTTTCAGGTTCTCCATGTGCAATAATCTAATATACAGCGCTTTGTGATAAATTCCGAAATCAGGCTGCAAAGATAGCAATTAGCCCGATAACTAAGCAATAAATGGCGAAATAAATTAGTTTTCCCCGTTTTATAATCCTTATCATCCATGAGCAGGCCAGTAATCCGGATACAAATGCTGCTGCAAAACCAATGAGCAAAACAGGCGCTGAAATTGCTGTTTTATTAGTGGAAAAATCGCCACCGGCCAAATCCAGAAAAGCTGCACCTAAAATTGGTACCAGAACCATTAAAAATGAAAATCGGGCAACCTCCTCTTTTTTGGTTTTTAGCAGCAGACCGGCTGCAATAGTAGCGCCACTGCGCGAGATGCCAGGCATTACAGCCATTGCCTGTGCAACACCTATAATAAATGCCCGCCAAAAAGTTATTTTTTGCTCTCCTTTTTTTGCAAAATGAGCAAACGACAGCAAAATTGCGGTAATAAGCAGCATGCTGCCTACCAGCAAAAGATTACCGGTGAAAAAATATTCAATTTCTTCAGCGAAAAATAATCCTAAAACGAGCACTGGAATAGCCGAAAATAGAAGCCTGGAAATATAAATAGTCGATTCATTCCATTTAAAGGCGAACAAATCTTTTAAAAGAACATAAATGTCTTTTCGGAAAACAACCAGTGTGCTTAAAACAGTAGCAACGTGCACGGTTACAGCAAATAATAAATTGTTGGTTGTTTTTACACCTAAAACAGCATGCCCGATTTCGAGATGACCGCTGGAACTAACGGGTAAAAATTCAGTAAGCCCCTGGAGCAAACCTAGGACAAGCGCCTGGATTTCGTTCATTTTTTGAAAGAATTAGTCGTTGTCTTTCGGTTTTTTGAGGATGGCATAAATTTGAAAAAGAAAGCCAAAAAGCAGTAAAAGCGGTGCCAGTGTAATGCGCCTGAAACTGAAAATTTCAGGATTAAAAACATCGGGGTCTTCACTTCCGCCTCCTACCATTAAAATAAAACCAACTACAATTACAGCAAACCCGATAGCCATTAATTTGTAGTTCTCTTTGCCCAGAGGAAACCCGGTTTCACTTGTTTTATCTTTTTTTACAATCTTTTTTTTCATAACGGCGGTAAAGATAATGATTTAATAAAATTATTCGTCAAAATTCAGTTTGTTTTATTTGGCTTCATTACTGTGGGCAAATACATAAATTCAGCCGGTTAAGTGCTGCAGGTTTACCACAAAATCTATTTAATTGACTATCCATTCATGGATTCCGGCTGAATAGTTTTCAGAAAGTTGAATCTCCAGTTTCATAGCTGATGTAGTTGCTGGTGTAAAAGCAATTCTGTTCATTTTGTTTTCAATAACCGGATAAGGTGTTTCTGCATTCACCTCTTTCCATTGATTTCCTGATTTATAATACAGTTTCCAGCTTTCAGGTAAATCGCAGCCGCCTTGTGGTGTGTCTTTAAACCAGTAAATTCCACATTCCGAGACTGTTTCCTGTTTTTTGAAATTATAAATTATCCAGTGTGTTTCGTTTTTTGCCGGCCACCAGTGGTAAAGGGTATGGGTTTTATCGGCTGAATTTTCAGGTAACAACTGATCGTTGATTCCCTGCAGTGTATTTGTTTTTAATGAAGCTTTCACTTCACTTTCCGACGCAATTGTTGGCAGAGCTTTGGGCTGTGCCGATTCGGCAGAAGTTGGAATCCACACTTTCATCCGGCCTTTTCCGCGATGTGCCCAGGCGTAGTATGGAATGGCTTTAAAGGCACGTGGATAAGTTTCGATATCGCCTTTTTTATTGATCTTTTTTGCACCGAATGCCTCTCCTGAAATTTCGTGAATTCCCCCCAGTTTTTCAGGTTGAAATTCATACGTTAATTTTGCATCCTTTTTCAGAATTAAACTCATGATTTCCGGGTCTTTGTAATCGGGCCATTCGGCACAATATACCAGCGGACCAAGTTGAAGCGCCATTTTTCCGCGGTCATCTTCCACATTCGGGTGGGCTTCTATTTTCCGGATTTCGTAAGGAAAAGAAATTTCAACTTTGTCTTCGCCTATCCATTTTTTTGAAACAACAGCATAACCTTTCTGTATCGCGGGAGAAATGATTTCGCCGTTTACTTTAAAAACCATGGAAGAAGAAGGTTGATTCACAAATGAATACAAATCTCCCGGTACCGGATTTTCCGAAGCCCAGCCGGGAATTCGAATTAATAAATTTGCAGTGGTTGTTTCATCCGGTTCAACTGTTATTGTTACATTTCCACTCCAGGGCATGTTGCTTTTTTGCGTGAGTTTCAGATTGCCTTTTTCGGTTTCGAAAGAAGTTGATCCTGGCACAAACAAATTTACATAGAAATCGTTTCCCCGCCTGGCATAAATGTAGTTGGACATGGATGGAATGAACCGTGAAATATTGGAAGGGCAGCAGGCGCATCCGAACCATTCACTGCGTTCGTGGCTGCCCATCGATTCCAGCGGGTTGGGGTAAAAAAAATGATCGCCGCTGAGTGAAACTCCCGACAAAACATTGTTGTAGAGCGAGCGTTCCAGCACATCGATGTATTTGGCATCGCCCGTCATTAAAAACATGCGGTGGTTCCAGAAACAGTTGGCAATGGCCGCACAGGTTTCGCAGTAGGCTCGCCCGTTGGGCAGTTCGTAGGCGCCGCCAAAACCTTCGTGGCCGCCTTCGGCTCCGATTCCACCGGTGATGTACAGTTTTTTATAAACCACATCTTCCCATATTTTGGTAATGGCATCAACATACTGCTGATCTCCTGTGAGCGCTGCCACATCGGCCATGCCGGTCCACATGTAGGCGCCGCGCACCGAATGCCCCACCGCTTCAGTTTGTTCCACTACCGGCAGGTGCGACTGGTTATAAGTAGTTTTTTCACCAATTCCTTTCCCGCGGATATCGAGAAAAAATTTAGCCAGATCGAGGTAACGTTTTTCACCAGTCACCCGGTATAGTTTTACCAGCCCGATTTCAATTTCCTGGTGGCCGGGGAAGTTTTCAATTTTACCTGGCCCGAACTCCGTATCAACTAAATCGGCACTTTTTATTGCGATGTCGAGAATTTTTCGTTTGCCGGTGGCACGGTAGTAAGCAGTTGCCGCTTCGTAAAAATGGCCGAGATTGTAAAGTTCATGACTTAAGTCGTCCACTTTTTCCCAGCGTTCTTTTCCAATCCAGTCGTGGCCGTTTTCGCCCATAATAGTCCGGTTGGTAAACAGGTAACCATCTTCTTCCTGGGCTTTTTCAATCAGGTTAATGAGCGAATCAATGGTGTTTTCAAGATTTTCGTCAGGAAACATTTGCAGCGAATAGGCAGCTCCTTCAATGATTTTGAAAACGTCAGAATCGTCAAACGGGTAGGGCGAGCAAAATTCTCCTTCCATTAGTCCTCCGGCAATGGCAAAATTGTCGATACGGCCTGTTTCGTCGCTTTTCTGAATGGCAATTGGAATGGTTACTTTGTGGTTGGTTTTTATGCGTTCCGACCAGAAATTATCCTCCACATTCACCTCAGTAAAGGGTACAGGAGAAATAAGGTATTCATTGTTTTGCTGGTTTGAGCAGGCGTAAAAAAGGAGTAAAATTGTAACAGGCAGAAACAGGTTGCGCATGATTTAAATTTTTGGTTACAGCAATCAAATTTAATGAATTGATTGTAAAAGTGTTTTTTCATTCTCCGAATTTTGCGTCAATTCTTTTTGCCTGCAATCAGCGTAGCTTAAGCTCTGTCAGAATCAAGGTGGAGCGATATGCTTCTTCGTGGTATATCTGCCTTCTCCTGTGTTCAGGGGCGTTTTGTTTATTTTTTCAAAGCAGCCACAGCAAAATACGCATTTTTGGGTTTCCGTTTACGATCGAACAATAACGGATAATTGGTACGGCCGTGCATCGGAAAATTATTTTTCCACGATTCGCCGTCGGTGGTGCCCCAAAAAGTAACGCGGTCTATTTTATCGCGGTGTTTTAAAAAGAGTTTAAACAAATCCTCGTAACGTTTCGTCAGTTTTTTGTCGATTTCGGGTGGCAACCCTTCAACATAAGGATTCATCTCTTTCCGGTATTCTGCCTGGTTTGAAATTTCGGCCGAACGTGACCAGTCGAAAGGCAACACATCAACATCGAGTTCGGTAATATGCACACGTAAACCGGTTGATGCAAAAACCTCAATGCTTTTTTCAAACTCATTCAAATCGGGATCATCCAGGCTAACATGTCCCTGCATACCGATTCCATTTACCGGAACTCCCCTTTTCAGGTAATCTTTCATTATTTTCACAACAAGCTCACGACGGCTGGGATTATCCATGTTATAATCGTTATATAAAAGCTGACAGCCGGGATCGGTTTCATGAGCCACGTGAAATGCACGTTCCATAAATTCAGGTCCTGCTATTTCATACCAGGGGGTTTTTCTCCAGCCATCGGATGTTATTGCTTCGTTTACCACATCCCAGGCATCAACTTTTCCCTTATAACGGCCAACCAGTTGGACAATATGGTTTTCCATTCGTTTCATCAGTGTGGTTTTAT
>DATFJO010000418.1:0-6796 GCA_035269145.1 Tangfeifania sp.
AAAAAATCGGCCTCGTGCGCCCACTGGTTTTCCCAGGGCAAATCGAACCGGATGAGAATACAGTTTTTCGGCAGATGCGGCCGCAATGCTTCGGCCAGTTCTTCCATAAAAACTCCCTGGTTTTCAAAATCGGGCTCATCAACCGGGCCGTACGGAATGTATGCGATGCTGTGCACATCGTCGATGTATTGCACCAATACCAGAATATCGTCGCTTACTGATTTATTGCCGCTTTCCGAAGGTTTCAGCAAATCTTCGGAAGCCGAGTATTCAAACGCAAACGGTTTCAACCCCTGTTCGTATTTTACACGCGCCCAGAATGAAGTTTGCTGAACGGTGTTTGTCGATTCGATATCGTGTATCTCTTTCTCTGTTAACTTACAATGCATCGATTTCCGGTTTTGGGCTGCGAAGATATAAAGTGTAAAAAACTGACCAAATGATATTTGAAATCCCGGAAATTTCAGAAAAATTTCTGTGTTATACATCCCGAAGATTTATAACTTCGTGTAAAATTAAGTCATCGCGGAAAATATGATAAAACGGCGCATAATATTATTGCTGATGGTATTTCCGGCAGTGGTTTCGCTCGCGCGCCCTCCCGTTGAACCTACTGTCAGCACTGGCTTTTCAGCAGGCTACCAGTTTTACCGTTCCTTCAGTCAGCAAAAAACGGAGCTAAAAATACTTTCGGGCTACCCGGTTATTTTCGGGCATATGCCTTCGCTTGCATTCACCCATAATTTTTACCGAAAAAACAGCCGTCACAACCTGAAATTACGGGTTGCAAAACCTTTCAAACTCAGCGCCGACAACGGCACGGGAAGAAACCTGCTGCTCTCCGGAGAAAAAAGCAACTATTTCAGAAGCACGATAAATTACCGGATAAACTGGCCTTTGTTTACACGGCACTGGCTGGAAATCAGGCATGGTTTTACAAGCGGGGTACTTTTTGAATCCCGGGAAATAGCCTTTCTTTCAGGAAGTACTGAAAGAACAAGTGATATCAACCTTTTCATCGGGCCGGCACTCTCTGCAAATTTTCCTGTTAACAAAAGTTTAAGTTTTTTCGGAATATTCGACGGCCATTTTTATCTTCCCTATTTCAACTACGGAAAAATCAACACCCGGAATTCAAACGGGCAACTTTTGTTCGAAAGCAGTTATTACGGCACATATTACCAAACCATTTTCAGAGCGGGAGTGAATTACCGGTTTTTTAACCAAAATGATATTTCAGTGGGTTTTGAGAAAAACGATGTGGTTGGTTTTGCCGCTTCAAAACCCGCTTTCACCACCAAAGGAATAGTGCACCACAAACTCGACAGGATTATGGGAATTTTTGTGGGAATTACATTTTAAGCTATGAAAATCAAACAGGTTACATATATCATTTTACTGACTCTTCTTTTCACGGGGTGTACCGAATTTTTTGCCGGGCCCGACCTTCAAGATAACTGGGAAATTACTGAGCATGAAAAAATTGTGCTCCACCACCGGCCTGAAGGATTTTCCGGAACAGAGTCTCCAACTGCCGAAGAGGCTGCCACAATAGCTGCCAACCAGTATTTTTACTATCAGAGAATTCAGGACAGCATTGGAAAAAAATTCGATGACCTGGTTTTAATTTACCTGTTCAATAAAGACGAAGCCGAAGAACATATCGGAACCAACGGCGGCGGGCACTCCATTCCCAAATTCAATGCTTTTTATTACACTTTTCTTGATTACCAAAATGAATTTACAGACAATTACGGGATTGTTAATCCGGCTGTGGGAGCGCACGAAATGGTGCATGTTATCACACATCGTGTGCTTGGCTACCCGGCTACAAAACTGATGAGCGAAGGTTACGCCAACTGGCTCGACGGCAGTTATGGCCGTTATTATATTGAAGACATTGTGAAAAGTTACCGCGATAAAAGTCCGGAAAAACTGCTTACACCCGATGAACTGTTAGAGGCCGGAGATATGGCCGATTCAGTTTATTATCCGAATTCCGGTGTATTTCTGAAATATTTGGTAAGCCGCTTTGGAATCGTAAAAATTAATTCTCTTTTTACCGTTCGGAAAGAAAATTTCAAAAAGGCTTTTGAAAACACATGCAATGAAAAATGGGAAGTAATGGCCGACGAGTATGAGAAATATCTCGATGAGTTATAATTCTGTTTTGAAAAATAAAAAACCTCTGGAAAGAAAGAAAATTTTTCCCGAAGGAAAGAATAAATAATACGCCATGACAAATAAAAATCTTTCATTTCCAGAGGCTTTTTAATAAACACGTCACAAGAAGAAATGTTTTTTTGAGCCCCTTTTAAGAAGAAAATTAATAGGCCCTTTTATTTTTGCCTTCCACGTAATTTATAAAAGATGAATTCACAACCCTGTTTCCACCCGGTGTGGGATAATTGCCGGTAAAATACCAGTCGCCCAAGTCGTTGGGACAGGCTTTGTGCAGGTTTTCAACCAACTGGTAAACAATTTCCACCTCCGAGCTACACTCATCAGGCTTGAGCAATTGGGCAATTTTTGCTGAAACCTGTTCGGCAGTAAACGGGCGGTAAATCTCGCGCACATAGTTTACCATCTCCTCTTTTGGCAGATTTTCCTGCTCTTTGCATTTCTGATAAACTTCCTGAATAACTGATTCCTGACCGGTGTCATGCAAAAGTGCGATGGCCGCATTAAAAGCTATAAATTTTTCTAACTGTGCCATGTCTATTCCGTAACAATCGGGGTAACGGATTTGCGGCGCCGAAGAAACCACAATTATTTTTTTCGGGTGCAACCGGCCCAGAATTCTCAGAATGCTGTTTTTCAAGGTAGTTCCCCTAACGATGGAATCGTCGAGCACAACCAGGGTATCTTTATCGGCCTGAATAACGCCGTAGGTAACATCGTAAACGTGTGCAACCAAATCTTCGCGGCTGGCATCGTCGGCAATAAAAGTCCGCATTTTCACGTCTTTAATGGCAATTTTTTCCACCCGCGGCTCAAACGAAATTACTTCCTTTATTTGCTCATCGGTGAGTGTTCCGTTCTTTTTTTTCAGTTCCTCAATTTTCCAGTCGGTCAGGTAACTCCTGATTCCTTCCATCATTCCATAGAAAGCAGTTTCAGAGGTATTTGGAATGTATGAAAAAACGGTATTTTCGAAATCGTAATCAACGCTTTCCAGGATTTTGGGACTAAGCAGGCGTCCCAAATCTTTTCTTTCGGTGTAAATATTCCGGTCGCTGCCCCTTGAAAAATAGATGCGCTCAAATGAACAGGAAGTTCTTTTATGCGGCGGACGGATCATTTTGGTTTGCACCTCGCCCTTCTTTTTAACAATAAGCGCCTCCCCCGGATTAATTTCGTGCACCTCGTCCCATTGCACATTCAGGGCGGTTTGGATCACCGGACGCTCGGAAGCCACCACTACTATTTCATCATCGCGGTAATAATGCGCCGGCCGGATTCCCCACGGGTCGCGCACCACAAATGCATCGCCGTGCCCAATTAAACCGGCCATGGCATATCCGCCGTCCCAATCTTTTGTAGCACGTTCCAGAATATTCTGAATGTCCAGATTTTCTTCAATCAGTGGTGATATTTCGTTATTCCGGTAGCCTTCGTTTTTATATTTTCTGAAAAGCAACTGGTTTTCCTCGTCAAGGAAATGCCCCACTTTTTCCAGCGCTGTAACTGTATCGGTATAGGCTTTCGGATGCTGCCCGAGGTTGACCAGCACTTTAAAAAGTTCATCGGTATTGGTAAGGTTGAAATTTCCGGCCAGCGCCAGGTTCCTCGATTTCCAGTTATTTTGCCGCATTACAGGATGAACAAAGTCAATGCTGTTTTTTCCAAATGTTCCGTACCTCAAATGGCCGAGATAGAGCTCGCCGGCAAACGGAAAATGCTGGTATGCCCATTCGCAGTCATCCACATCAGTTCCTTTGCGAATGGCTTTTTTCAGGGGTTTGTTTATCCGGTCGAATACATCTTTGATGGGATTGACCTGAATGGAGCGATACCGGTGAATGTATGCACTTCCAGGGTCGAGATGATCTTTCACGCAAACTGCACCGGCTCCGTCCTGCCCGCGGTTGTGCTGTTTTTCCATCAGCAGGTACAGTTTGTTGAGACCGTACTTCCAGGTCCCGTATTTTTCTTTGTAATACGACAGGGGTTTTAGTAAGCGGATCAATGCAATTCCGCATTCGTGTTTAATCTGGTCGCTCATATTTTTCTGTTTTCAGCACCGGAAAATTTATGATGTCCGGGACGATGAACGCACCGGGATAATCTTTCTGAATTTTCTTATAAGTTCCCAGCGCTTCTTTTTTGGTTCTGAAATCGCCGACACGTACCTTAAATACCGGTGCGCTAAATTTCACATGTACGTTGGTATCGGGGTATTCCGACAGGAATTCCACTTTTTTATTCAGTGCCCGTTCTTTGGCATTCAGGGCCGAGCTCGAAAATATTTCAATGCGAAAACCTTGCATGCCGTCCATTTTCTGATTGTCCTGAATGTGCCACTGTAACATTTTTTTTACCTGTGGATCCTGATCCACATTCAAATCCTCAAGAATAGAAATTGAAACACTGTCTGCTTCAGCGCTAACAGTATCAACCTGAAAATCATAGGGAAACTCCTCCTGTGCATGGGTGAGTTGAATAAAAAATAAACCTGTGATGAATAAAAAAAGAGTCCTCATCATTCCTGTCAGTTAAGTGTGCAAATATAAACTAAAAACCATTAATGCAATAACGGATTTTTCCACAGGACATTGCATTTTCATCTGAACGCGTGAATTTCAAACCTGTAACCGGCAACACTTTTTGTTGATAAAAAACTAATCTTGCCTGAGTGCTTCTTCCAGGTCGGGCGTAAATTCGAGGTTATGGTAAACATTCTGCACATCGTCATCTTCCTCAAGCCGGTCCACCAGCCGCAACACTTTTTTTGCATCCTCCACTCCGAGTGCAGTTGTGGTAGCAGGAATCCGTTGCA
This sequence comes from Tangfeifania sp., assembly GCA_035269145.1. Classification (GTDB taxonomy): domain Bacteria; phylum Bacteroidota; class Bacteroidia; order Bacteroidales; family Prolixibacteraceae; genus Tangfeifania. The sequence goes on from DATFJO010000418.1 coordinate 5,000, forward strand.
GTCCCTGACTTTCGGTTTCAACACCCAGCTCGTCCAGTTTTTTCGACACGTTGCCAAAATCTTCGAGAGCCGAAGTTATTTCGATAAACCCCTCGTTTTCTTCCAATGCTTCAGCCCCGGCATCAATCATTTCAAGCTCAAATTCTTCCAAATCGATTTTATCGGTAACCGGAACCACAAAAATCCCTTTGGTATCGAAAAGAAATGCAACTGAACCATTTGTTCCGAGGTGCCCGTTATGCTTGGTAAATGCCGAGCGCACGCTTCCCACTGTGCGGTTGTTATTGTCGGAAAGGCACTCCACAAAAATGGCGATTCCGCCTGGCCCGTAGCCTTCAAAAGTCATTTCTTCGAAACTGGAAGTATCTTTTTCGGCTTTGTTAATTGCCCGCTCAATCACATCTTTTGGCATGTTCTGTCCTTTGGCATTCTGCACCGCCAGGCGCAGCCGCGAATTTGCTTCAATGTCCGCCCCGCCCAGTTTTGCAGCTACTGTAATTTCTTTCGAAAGTTTCGAGAACATTTTGGAACGTTTGGCATCCAGTGCCCCTTTTTTCCGTTTTATTGTCGACCATTTACTGTGTCCTGACATGTTAATTCCTTCTTTTAATTTTCCGTTAAAAAATATTTCTGAAGTTACATTTATATTGCAATTTTATTCTCCATGTCTTTTTTGGTATTCATCAGGCTGGCATCCCGAAATTTCTTATTCACCGGATTCACGAGTTTATATGGCCGGTTAAAAGCTTCCTGATTTAATTTAAAATGAAGAGCTAATTTTCGAATAGTATCTTTTGATAAACCTTTTTGATAATTCAAAATTTTGGAAACTGTTCCTTTGGATAAATTTAGAATTGTTGCAATATCCTTTGCCCTCAGATTATTTTCTTCCATTAATTTTTTCAGAAGTTCAACAGGATTAAGCTCTCCAAACGAATTGTGTTCTTCATCCCACTTTTCAATTAACAAGGTGAGTAACTCAATTTCATCCGATAAGAATTCATCATGATGATTTAAAAATTCTTCCAGTAAATTACAATATTGATTATATTGTTTTTCATTTTTTACAACACTGTATTTTAAAGTTTTCATAATCACAATCTTTTAATTATAAACATCAATCTCATATTGCCTTCCATCTTTACACAACTTATCATAAGCGGCATGTGTTCCAATCCACTTGACAAACAAATGCACACGGGTTACTCCAAAATAATACGAGCAAATCATCCGATACTTATTCCTGCCAATATTAAAAACTACCCGTTCAGATCCTCGTCCCAAAATATCCGCACTATTAAAAGTTGTAACAATATCCTGTGGAATATCCCAATCAGCCGATTTAATTATTAAAAGCCAAAACTGGAAATATCTTTTGGCCGGAGTATAATCTTTAACAAACTGCTCTATTGTAGACCTTTTGATCAGATGAACTTTCATTGGTCTTTCAATTTAAATCTTACAAAATTAAAAAAAGTTTCACAAAAGGAAACTAAAATAAACTAAATAAATAATAATCGCCTAACCTGTTGGCTGAATTATTTTTCAACGAAGTGACTTTCATACTTCCGCTCAGCCTGACAGTCACAGTGAGCGGAGTCCTTCGAATGAGTCGCCATGCGAGATTTGTGATTCAGTATATTACAATTTAATTCTGCCAAGAGGTAACAATCAGCTAAATAAAATACGTTAAATTTGCGGCCAATTACAATGAAACAGAAGAAATTATTCATAGAAACTTATGGCTGCCAGATGAATGTGGCCGACAGTGAAGTAGTAGCTGCCATTTTACAGGAA
>DATFJO010000419.1:0-5436 GCA_035269145.1 Tangfeifania sp.
AGGATGAACGGTGATCAAATCTCTTTTAGTTCCTGAATTCTCGCATCCTTCGGCAGATACAACCCTTAAAGAAATATCGAAATTCTTATCGGTTGTCCCGCTGTTTTCATAAATATGTGTCGGTTGTTCTTCCTCCGATACACTGCCGTCACCCAAATCCCAGTGGTATTCTTCAATGGGTTCTGAAGAAGAAGGGATAAACCGTGTTCCGAGTGGAGTACATCCATCGGGAGTTTCTGCATTAAAATCGAGATCCGGTGTAACAGTTACACCAATTTTTGTGGAATCAACACAACCGTTTTCATTTACCTTAAGGCCAACAGATCGTCCTATTTCTCCATATCCAAGCGGTATTTCCAAAGATTCAACATTCATTCCCGAATAAAAAACAGTGTCGTTTGAATACCAGTCGAACTGTGCGTCATTCAAAACGCTACCCTCAAAAGAGAGTTGCAGGTTGTAGCCTTCACATTCTGCTGAGTCAATCTGAAATTCAGCAGTGGGCTGATGTTGATATTTCACTTCAACCGTATCGAACCACGAACAGAAATGTTGGTTAATAATTTCAAGTTCGAAACTGTAAATGCCGTATGCTTCAGCCGGAAATTGAATAACCGGTTCCGGAGTTGTTTCTTCTTCAACAGTTGCACTGGAACTGATTGGCCGCAAAATGGTTGAGGCATTTTCGCCGATTTGCAATTGCAACTGCTGACTGTTTTCACCACACATCAATTCATTGAAATCAACAATTTCAACAACCGGTTTTGAGTTCCATGCCACCACTGCCGAAGCTGAAAGCTGCACATCCGGGTCGTCTTCCATTCCGCCAAATTCTACCACAAATCCTTCAGGATAATAAAAACCGTTTGGATTGTGTTTATCTCCTTCGTTGGGTAAATCATTCCATGATTTAGGAATACTGTTCGGATTAGCATTTATATGGGCATAATCTTCGTCATCGCCCCACTCTTTTTGAACGTTGTTAGGCTCACCATTATTCCAGTTTGAATAACGCCCGTTTACACTGTTCCCATTTGAACGTCCCTGCCAAAAATGAATGCCCGCTTCAGGGCCAGTCATCCATTTCCAGGTACCTTCAACTGCTGCGTCATTAGCACCAATCCAGCCAACTCCATCAATTTTCGTCCAGATAAAATCGTTCTCAATCGAAGAAGTGATTGTTGCCAGATAGCCTTGCAATCCATAATAATTCATATTTGCAGCAGAATCTCTTGCTTCGGTCCAGGTGATTCCTCTTTCTTCAATATAAAGGTAAAAATGATCAGTGTATGGCAGGTAATCAGCATCGAGCAAAGTTATGGAAAAAGAACGGGGTTCCGGCGTTGTATTGTTTGTCAGATTTTCATAATAAACCTGCTTTACGGCTGCTTCATATTCTTCTGCTGTTCCGGCACCCGTTAACTCCAGGTTTCCGTAAGTATTATTCCAGTTTGAATTAAACTTATCTCCGGAATAAAATAACTTGTCTTCACCTTGCCTGTAATTGGCTATCGAGATTTTTATTCCGTCTGTAGTGTTTTCAAAGTCGATATTTTCGATGGAAATGCCTGGAGCGACAGCAACAGCACTGTTACAATAAAATACTGTATCGGCTCCTGAATTATCGATACGATAATTTTGCTGCGACTGGGCTTTAACAAAACCTGACATCGATAAAAGAATTCCAACTACTGCAGAAAAAAGCAGTTTTTGTTGCCTCATAAAATTATTTTCCCTTGTTGGAGAAGTATTTCATAAACTGTGCGCGCTCATACATCATCGGGTCGGAAATGTTGCGGTACGACAAACGTCCCCTGAAATCTTCCAGGTGTTTAAAGTTCCACTTCTTCATGAAATTTTCAAGCGTTTCAATCATTTCAGGCACCACCCCGGTTCCGTTGATATAGAGTGTGGAACACAACTGGGCTACCTGCGCACCTGCCAGCAATTGTTTGGCCACCGCATCGCCAGTGTGAATTCCGGTAGAGGCAGCAATATCGATATTCGGCACCATTGAAGTAACCATACCTACCCAGCGCAAAGATTGACGAATATCGGACGGTGAACTGAAAATTTCAGACGAAGTCAGTTCCAGTTTATCAAGGTTGATATCGGGTTCGTAAAAGCGGTTGAACATCACTACTCCTTTTGCTCCGCTGGCTTTCAGTCTGTCGACCATTCCAACAATGTTGCTGTGAAACAACCCGATTTTTACGGAAACAGGTATGGAAACTTCCTTTTTCACTTTTTTCAGTACATCTAAGTAAAGCTGTTCAATCGATTCATTTGATTCCCGTTTATCTGTGGGCACATAAAAAATATTCAGTTCGAGTGCATCTGCTCCGGCATCCTGAAAATCTTTGGCAAATGTGGTCCATTCATTCGACGAAACGCAGTTTACACTGGCAATTACCGGAATATCCACTGCTTTTTTTGCCTCTTCAATCAAATTGATGTGGCCTGATACCGTGTTGTCGCGCAAATAATGCTTGATATAATCTTCTGCTTCCGGATAGCCCTGATTATGCGAATCCTTTTGCAGCATGCTGGTCACTTCGTTGTTTATCTGTTCTTCAAAAACCGATTTCAGAACAACGGCGCCAATTCCTTCTTTTTCCAGTTTTTTAATTTTTTCAACCGAATTTGTCAACCCGGAACTTGCAGCTACCAAAGGATTTTTTAATTCCAGTCCTAAATATGTTGTTTCCAATTTTGCCATTCTATTCCTGTTTTAATCAGATTATGATTTTACTGTCTTTTCAAATTTAATGATTCAACCGGTTAATTGTAATTTCTTTCGCCAAATATTTTACTGCCAACCCGCACAATGGTGCTTCCCTCTTCTATCGCCAGTGGATAGTCGTCAGACATTCCCATCGAAATTTCTTTAAAATCGGGCTTGTCTGCAAAATAATTTTCTTTCAAATGCTCAAAAATTGATTTCAGTTTTTGAAATTCCTTTCTGACTTTCCCGGAATCTTCTGTAAAAGTTGCCATCCCCATTACACCAACTACCGAAACATGCTCCATTTTTTGATACGATTCCGATTCAAGAATTTCTTTTGCATCTTCTTCAGTCAATCCGTATTTTGACTCTTCTTCAGCAATATGAAATTGCAGCAAACACGGGATTACCCTGTCGTTCTTGCGTGCTTCTTTATTTATTGTTTTCAAAATTTTATACGAATCAATGCTGTGCACCATGCTCACAAACGGTGCAATGTATTTTGCCTTGTTCGATTGCAGGTGACCGATAAAATGCCACTCAATGTCGTCGGGCAGTTCTTCATGCTTCCGGATAAGTTCCTGTGCCTTGTTTTCACCAAAAATTTTATGCCCCGAATGATAGGCTTCCAGAATCATTTCGTTGGGTTTTGTTTTTGAAACGGCAACCAGTTTTACATCCTCCGGTAAAGTAGATTTTATTTCCTTAATATTCTTTACAATGTCCATTCACACTAATTTTCACTCAAAAATAGAAATAATGGTTGTACTTAAAGATGATTTTAGAACAATTTCAGGGTTCGATTTAAAGCATCCGAATTTTATAGACGGTGGTTCCAAAGAATTTGCTACATTATTTGAAAAGATCGGAATGGGTACCCGTTCTTGTTAACTCAATTACTTTTGTATCATCATTTTGCCGCCAAACCAACAGCCAGTCGGGTTTTACATGACACTCCCAAAAGCCCTTGAAATTTCCTGATAACGGATGTGGTTTGAAACGCCTGTGTAATTTGCCAGATTCCTCAAGTTGCTGAATAACTTCACTTAATGCCTCAGGATTATAATTTCGCTTAATGCATTTAATAAAATCCTTTTCGAATTTATTGGTAGTCTTAATTTTATACACCAGACTTTTTCTTAATTTCTTCCATTAATTCCTTTGTTGATGAATAAGAATTTACTTTCCCTTCTTCAACTTCATTAATGGCTGCCAATGTTTCTTCATTTGGCATCTTTTCATCAACTACTTTGGCGTAGCGGGTAGTTTTTAAAAATTCAAGCATCTTTTTTGCTTCTTCTGATTGTGTATCAATAATTACTGTAGCCATAATTTTTTCCGGTATATTTACAAAGATACATTTTAATAGTATTTTTGATTCCAATTCAGCTAATTTTCAATTCAGGCAAATTTAATAATCACTACTTTAAAAAGGAACACGGTTTTCTACGAAAGGATGTCCATGAAAAACACCTTTCAAATTTCAAAGCCCCTCAAGAACCCTAAAAATTATACCTTTGCGCGGCGATGAACGAGATGAAAAAAATAGCGGAAGAGATGAACCGGCTTGGTAGCCGCGGAATTCCTTTTGCATTTTTGATTGATTTTGAAGCCCAACATCCGCAACTATTCAAAGCAGGTGAAACAGAGGAAGAAATATTCTGGCAAACTCCTCTTTTCAGCAATCTGCCTGAAAAAGTAAAACTTCCTGCTCTGAAAAAGTGGGTAATTCAACCCGTTTCTTTTGAAACCTATAAAAAAGGATTCGACCTTATTCAGCAACATATTCATAACGGTGACACCTATTTACTGAATTTCACGCAGCCCACACCGGTTGATTGCAACTTGTCGGTTGATGAAATATTTCACATCAGCCCGGCCCCTTACAAAGTACTTTTGAAAAACCGGTTTGTCTGTTTTTCGCCCGAATCGTTTGTGAAAATCGAAAACGGGAAAATCTCATCGTATCCGATGAAAGGCACGATTGACGCCGAAACTGCAAATGCAGAAAAACTGATTCTTTCGGATTCGAAAGAACTGGCTGAGCACAATACAATTGTTGACTTAATTCGGAACGATTTAAGCATGATTGCCGAAAATGTGACCGTGGAAAAATTCAGGTACCTCGAACACATTAAAACCAACCAAAAAGATTTGTGGCAGGTAAGTTCAAAAATTACAGGTGATTTGCCTGTAAATTATCCGGCCCAAATCGGAAATATTATTTTTAAAATGCTGCCAGCCGGCTCTGTTTCAGGTGCGCCCAAACAAAAAACGGTGAAAATCATCCGGGCTGCCGAGAACTATAAAAGAGGTTATTACACCGGAGTTTTTGGTGTTTTCGACGGCACCAACCTCGACAGTTGTGTCTTGATCCGGTTTATTGAAAATCAAAACGGTCAACTAATATATAAAAGCGGTGGCGGAATTACATTTATGAGCGATGCCCAAACCGAATACGACGAACTGCTAAAAAAAGTGTATGTGCCAATTGGTTGAAACCATAAAATGTAAAAACGGGAAACTGGAAAATCTACACTATCATCAGGCACGGTTTAACCTTACACGAAAAAATATGTTCGGAGATGACCGAATCATTCCGCTGAACGAAATCATAAAAATTCCAGCGAAATTTCAAAAAGGACTTTTTCGTAGCCGGGTAGTTTATTCTTCTGAAATTGAAAACATTGAATTTCATCCGCACGAATACC